>JALVDI010000130.1 GCA_027009115.1 Polyangiaceae bacterium
TCTACAACTTCGTCCGACCTCACCAGGCCCTTGGCCAGATGCCTCCCGCGCCTCCAGGCTCACTTCCCAGAGGCCACCACGCACCTCCTTGTCTCATATGTCCTGAACTAGGACACGGGCCCGGCCGGTGGGGGGCGTGCTACCATGGGCGGGCGGCCGCGTGTCGGTCTCCCCCGGGGCTCGCCGGCGACTGGCCAGAGAGGACTGCTTCGGTGAACTGCAGGGCGTTCGCGGCGTGGCGGGGGTGGGTGCTCGGAGGCGCGCTGCTGCTGGCGGCGTGGGGCGCGGGTTGCGGCGGCGAGCGCGGCTCGGGGCCAGCCGACGGGGGCGACGGCGGCCGCACGATCGACGGCGGGGCCGACGGGACGGTGGCCGAGGGCGGCCCGGGCGATGCGGGAGACGACGGAGGCGGCGGCCCCGGCGAGGGCGGCATGGGCGATGGCGGAGGCGTCGGGCCGGGGCCGGACCTGCCGGAGCCCGGCGGGCCGCGCTCGAGGGCGCCGGTGGTGGGCTGCAACGGCGCCGAGCGGCCAGCCCGGCGGCTCGCTTCGGTGGAGCCGGTGTGCGAGGCGGTGGGCGGGGGCCGCTGCTGGTACGTCTCGCCGGAGGGCTCGGACATGCCCGACGGTAGCTTCGCGCGGCCGTTCGCGGTGCCGCAGGAGGCGGTGCGCCGCGCGGGCCCCGGGGACGTCGTCTACCTGCGCGGTGGGGTCTACGGCGAGGCCAACGCGCACGTCTCCTCGGTGCCGCGCTGGGGCGACCCGTCGGCCGGGGTGAACCGCGGGCTGTTGACCATCCGGCGGGTGTCGCTGCCCGGCTGGGCGGGAGGAGAGAGCTACGCGGTCCGGCCCGGCACCGAGGAGGCGCCCATCCTGGTGCGCTCCTTCCCCGGGGAGCGGGCCTGCTCGGACGGCGCCGGCGGCATCCGCATCGGCGAGAGCGGCATGGACGGCGTGGACATGGCCTACTGGCGCATCGAGGGCATCACCCTGGTGGGCGCGCCCATCGAGATCGGCGGCGGCTCGGGCAACGCGGCCATGCCGATCAATCAGGTCCACGACATCATGGTCCGCTACAACGAGGTGTTCGCCTACGTGACGCCGGGCGGCGGCAACCCCGGCCTGGTGCGAGTCAACCGCGGCGACGGCGGCGGCCCCTACGAGATCCGCATCCAGGCCAACATCCTGCACGACCTGGTGCCCATCGACCCCGACGGGGTGCAGCGCGACTGGTCCACGACGAACGACACACAGCACTTCGGGGCGGTCACCACGCTCTCCTGCGAGACGTACCTGGGCCCGGGCTGCGGCGGCAACGGCTCGGTCTACATCGAGGGCAACCACATCTACCGGGTGCCGCAGGCCTTCTTCTTCAAGAACCCGGCGCGCGGCCCCGTGGTGATCCAAGGCAACGTGGTCCACGACATCCGCGCGCTCGGGCAGTGGTCCCCCTCCAACATCCTGCTCGAAAACAACCTCTTCCACGGTGGCGCGGGGCTAGCGCGCATCGGGGGTACGGGCGGCCCGGTTGAGGATGAGGTCTTCGAGCGGCTGGGTCACAACCTGACGGTGCGCAACAACACCTTCGTCGGCTTCGACCAGGTCATCGAGTTCCGCATCTTCGCCTCCGGGCACACCATCCACGGCAACGTGGTGCAGGGGCTGGCCATCCCCTACGCCGAGCGGGGCTGGAACAACATGGGCTTTGTCTTCCAGGCGCAGAGCTGGATCCGGCCCGACACGGCCGCGCGCATCGAGGACTCGCAGCTCGCCCGGGACAACGACTTCGATGACAACTGCTTCGTGACGCCGGTCGAGGACTTCCTGGCCTACGGGCGGCGCCGCCGCACCGATTCGGGCACCGACCTGACCCACCTGACGCTGGCCCAGGCACGCGAGCGGCTCGGCTTCGATGTGGCAAGCGACCGGGTGGACGACCCGAGCGCCGTCTTCGAGGACTTCGCCGCCGGCAACTACCGCGTCCGCTCCGACGGCCCCTGCGCCGGCCGCGGCGCCGAGGTGCCCGACTGGGCCCTGCCCGACGGAGCGCGCTGAGCGGCGGAACGGCATGGGCGCCCCGGGGCCCCGCCGTCCAGTGTACCGTGGCGCGCACGGACATCGGTTTGCTGGCCGCTCTGGTGCTGCTTGCAGCCGGCTGCGGTCGGCTGGGCTACGCGCCGCGTGGGGCCGGCGCCGACGGCGCCGCGGCAGGAGACGGGAGCAGTCCGGAGCAGGACGGCGGGCCGACCGATGCCGGCACGCGCTCCAACGCGGGCGAGTAAGCGCTGCATGCACCGAGCCAAAGGTCCCGAAGCGCCGCGCGTGATCGTCGCGGGCAAGCAGGAGCTGCCGGCGCCCTATCCCGGCGGCGGCGACAAGGCGGACTGCGACCTCTGGGCGCGCAGGGAGCGCTCGCTGCTCTACGTGGGGTTGACCCGCGCCCGGGACTGGTGCGCGACAACCGCGGCCCGATGAGCTGGGCTCGCGGCGCAACACCCTGGTGTTGCCCGAGAGCCACACCGTGGTGAGGGACTCACGGAGCGACGAACCTTCGAGCACCGCAGCTACGTTTTCGGCCGCTCGGCCGGTTTGGCATAGGAGCTGCTTGGAACGGCCGCATGCACCTCTCGAAAGCCCTTCTTGCCCTCGTCGCGGCCTGCGGGGCGACCCTCCCGATCGCCCGCGCCCAGGATGTCGTGATCGTCGTCGAGGACGGCGCCGGGGTCGGCCAGCCGACCCCGAGCAACGCGAGCCGTGGCCCGAGCGCTCCTGCGTCGATGGTGCCCCAAACCATCCTGACGGTGGACACGCCGCCGGCCCTCGACTGCCCCGCCTGCCTCGAAACGCAGCGGATCGAACGGGAGATTCAGAGGCTCCGCCGGTCGATGCCGAACCTGGGTCGACCGACTGGCCTGCTGGTCGCGGGCCTCCTCTCGAGCGTGGGGAGCCTCATGTTGGCTGCGCTCGTCGATCTGTCGACCTGCTTCGAACCGGGGGCCTGTGAGGCCTCGCCGGTCACCATCGGGTTCGGTGTAACCGCGGCGGCGTCCTTCGGCGTGGCCCTCGGCGGCCTGATCGCCCTGCGACGACGCCTCCGGCAGCGAGTCCGCATCCACCGTCGGATCCGCGAGCTTCAGAGGTCGCTCCGGCCGCCTCCGGCCTGGTAGCGCTCCAAGGCGAGCCCCTCGGTCCTCTGTGGCAGCAGGGCAGCTTCTCGAGGTGTTGGCCTGGTGTCCGACGCGCGCCTCAAGGACAGCTGACGGGACGGACCTCGTAGGCCACGGTGGTCGCCCCGTCGGTGACCTCGACGGAGTAGGTGTCGCCAGGCTCCGGGTTCCATCCGTCCAGGCGCCAAGCCACCGTGGGCTGCCCGTAGCTCCCCATGAGCGGCATGGTCGTCGTCGGCATCGCCATCCCATCGGACGCGCGGGTGACGGTGACCGTGACCTCGCCGCTGAAACGTACTCCGCCCAGGGACCAGAGCTGGCGACGGGTCAGCTCCACGGGCACGAACCCTGGCGGCGGGTAGGGCACGTTCTCGGGCGGGCTCGCGCCCGTAGCGCCTCCGCCGGTGCCCAGGACCTTCAGGCACGAGGCGCCGCCGTACGACGTGCCGCCGTGGTAGATGCCCACACCGACCTCGCGCAGCGGCGGGTTGAGGCACCAGCGACGATGCCCGAGGGTGCTGTCGTTGCCCCAATCGATCATGAACTGATCGATCATGCTCGGGCCCGTCTGCCGTCCCCAGGCGATGTTGCTGCTGCCCGCGCCTGCGGCGGCCTCCGGCGTGTAGCAAACGGCGCTGGGCTCCGGAAAATGTGCGCCCGGTCCCGCGGGGTTCCACGCCGAGGTCATCGCGCAGTGCTGCGCCTGGAGGTTGTCCGTCGGGTCCTCGGCGGAGACCGGGCCGAGCCCCGTCAGCCAGCGAAAGAAGTTCAGCCGACGGACCGCGTCGTCGATGCCTCCGCGGGTCAGCGTCCCCGGATCGCACATCGCCTCGCCGGCCACGTAGTAGCCGGAAGACACCGCGAGGCTCGCGCGGTAGCGGGCGCAAACCTCGGCCTGGGTGTGGCTGGCCGGGTCACCGACGGGCTCCGCGACGCATTGATCCCCGGACGCGACGAAGCCCTCGACGCACGCGCAACGGCCCTCGATGCAGCGCCCGTGCGCCATGCATCGGACATCCGCGCAGGGATCGCCCGGTCCCGCGTCGAAACCGCCGTCGAACCCCGCATCGAACCCGCCGTCGAACTCAACCGCCGCGTCCGGACCCGCCGCATCCCCGCCCGCGTCGAAACGAACCGCTGCATCGAGCCCCGCGTCGGGAGCAACCGAACCATCCCTCCGTTCGCCGGGAGGCGGACGCGTCCAAGCGGTGCCCGTACACGCGGTCAGCAGCAGCAACGCCCAAGGTCCGCGGCTCATCTTCCCCCTCGACCCTTGGGCGCTCGCACGACACTCACTCTACAGCACATCTCAACAGCGAGCGAGCAGGGACACGACCGCCGTCAGACGAGCGGGCTCTGCGCTCGCACGAGTCCGTGCCCGAGCTCTGCGAAGAGGTCGCCCTTGCCCAGGAGCCGCTCGGCGCCCTTCGCGTCGAGGACGATGCGGCTGTTGGTGACGCTCGACACGCGCAAGGCGACGCGACCCGGGAGGTTGGCCTTGATGGCGCCCGGCACGACCTTCACGCTCGGGTGCTGCGTCGCGAGGATGAGGTGGATGCCCGCCGCGCGAGCCTTGGCCCCCAGCCGGCGCACCGCCGCGAGGAAGGGCTCCTTGGTCACCTTGCTCATGGTGAGATCGCCGAACTCGTCGACGATGACGACCCGCCGCGCCATGCGCTCGGGCGGGGACACCTCCTCGTTGTACTCGGCGATGTCCTGGACCGCCGCCGCCTCGAATTTCGCGTAGCGCTCCTCCATCTGGTGGCACAGGTCTTCGAGCAACTCGACGGCCCGATCGTCCTCGACGATGATGGGGCTGGCCAGGTGACTCTGAAGGCTCGCGGCGAGGTTCTGAAAGGTCACGCGCTTGGGATCGACGAGGGAGAGCTGCAGAGCGCCGGGCGGATGAAACGCCACGAGACTGCTGGCGATCGCGCGCAGGAGAACGCTCTTTCCGCTCCCGGAGCTCCCCCCGATCAGGAAGTGGCAACAGTTCGGGTCGCCCAGGTCGGCAACGAGCACCTGCCCGTCGATCCGTTCGCCGAGCACGAAGCGCCCGCTGGCCTCCCGAAGCCAGCGCTCCTCGCGCTCGAGCAGCTCGGGCAAGAGCACATCCCGCGGCTTGCGCCGCGCCACCTGGAAGAGGCGTAGGCCGCGGGTCTTGTAGAAATACGCCTCGTAGTCGTGCTCGGCCGCGAGCTGGTGGATGACGTCTTCGGCGGCGGCGTCGATCTTGCGGATGCTCCGCTTTCCCGACACCTCGACGGTGATGAGCCGCGCCCCGAGCTGCGGCGGCTTCTTGCTCTGGGCCGGGACGTGCTGGCGCCGGAGGATCTCGACGATGAGCTTCTGCACCGCGAGCGCCTCGGTCCGCCCTTCGTCGTCCCGGCGAACCGGGCAGCGCGCCTGACCGCCGGGCCGAATGGTGACCTCGCCCGTCACCGTAGGGCGCGGTCGCGCCGCCCCACTCGGCGGCTGGTCCCGCTGCGGCAACCACGTCCCGTAGAGAGCCGCGCACTCGGCGCGCAGAGGGCAGGCCGGACAAAGGTCGGCGCTCTCCGTTGGCGGCGCGCTCGTCGGGTCCCGGAGCCAGGCAGCCATTCGCCCCACGAGCGGCAAGAGCGTCTGCTCGACCATCGCGTCGGCCTCGGAAGGGTCCAGGCGCGTGACCCGGAGCCGAGGATCGAAGCGAAGAATGAGCGGCTCGGCGTCGAGGCCCGCGCTCTCGCGAAGCAGGAAGCGATAGAGAGCCACCTGCGCCCGGTCCACGTCGGCGTCCCGTTCGCTCGACAGCTTGTACTCGACGACCTGCGCCTTGTGCGCCTGAGGTTCGTGGAGCGCATCGATGCGTCCGCGAAGGACCACGTGCTCACCGCCGGGGACCTCGATCATGTGCTCGGCCTCCAGCTCGCTCGCCGCGAGGAAGCCCCGCAGCCGCTCGATCGGAGTGGACGGACCGCCGCTGATGGACCCACCCAGGTACCCCGCCAGCGCCCGCAGAGCCTCTGCCAGATCGTCCACCTCCGAGGGCATCGACGACAGCACGGGGCTGACCTCCAGCTCCTCCGCAAGCAACGAGAGCAGCCAGCTCCGCAGCTCCCGCTCCACCTCGGAGGGTTCGGCGCCCACCCCCAGCCCGGCGAAACGCTCAGGGGGTGCGTCGACGCCGTGAGCAAAGCGCTCGACCAGCCGGTGGAAGACGCCGCCGAGGGTCGAGCTGCCGACAGGAAAGCGGACAGGCTGCTGGCGCCGGCGGCCCAGCGCAAAGATACGCGGGCAGCGCATCGCATTGCGGACCTCGGTGACGCTCACGGTGCTCATGGCGCCTCCCCTCGCCAGCGGACGATGCCCTCGCCAAACCACTGCACGGCGTCGTTGTCGCGCAGCGCCGAGACGATCTCGCCCCGGGTCGCGTCCGGTCGGCGCGTCCGAACCTCACGCACGACCCGTTCCACCGACGCCAGGCCGAGGTTCGCCAGGATCGCACTCGGGCCTTCGCTGCCGAAGCTCGACGCCTTCGAGCCCGTCGCGGCGACGCCCGGAGCCGCGAGCTCCGAGGAGGGCTGCGCCGCCCGACCCTCCGGGCGCTTTGCGGCGACCACCGGGTCGACAAGGCCCGACACGAACGGCCAGCCCGCGGGGTCGAGGACCCGCCGGGCCCACTCCAAGGCGACCTCCTCGGCGATGGGCAGCCCGTCGTCGCCCGCGAGGTCCTGCGAGCGCGCAGCCGTCACGAAGTCGTGGAGCGCCAGGAACCGAGCGGCTTCATTCCGGCTGAGAGGCCACCAGGTCGCCTGCGGAAGAGCCTCGAGCTCGGCGAGCCGCCGCTGGCAAGTCTTCCAGGTCGGCGCGAACGGCAAGGTTTGCTCGCGGATCACGAGCACCGGATCGGTCTCGGCTCGCCGCAGCGCATCCGCGAGAATCGATGCCACGCTCCGAGGGTGCGGGTGCTGCATGGCGTAGATCCAGCGCCTCTGCCCCGCAACGGTCGCCACGAGGTCGTGCTTGGCCTTACCCTTCGCGCGCTGCACCTTGTACCCGGCCAGCTCCAAGGTCGCCACCAAGGCGCTGCTGAGGCTGCCGCGCGCGAGCCCGCCGTGCTCCTTCCATTCGTGGTCGAGGCGACGTCGGGCGTCGTGGAGGTGCTCCTCCCAGAGCTCGGCGAGCCGCGCATCGACGGTGCTCCGTTCACCCGCAGGTGCGAGGACCGCCTCCCCCGCGAGCGCATCGCGGCAGGCGATCATGAGCATCCGCGGGGTCATCACGGGCCGCTTGGCGAGCTTATCCCATTCCTCGGCGCTGAAGGGCCACGGGAAGGAGCCTCGCTCGGCTGCCGGCACCTGGGCAGCCCACGCTTCCACGAGGGCGCGACGTTCCGCGACGGTAGGCATCCGCGTCAGCTCGACCCGCGCTGCCAGACGGGAGCGCTGCGAGTTGCTGAGGATCGGCGCGATGCGACGTTCCCACTCGCCGTCGAGGGCCATCTGCACGAGAACCAACCCACGAACGCTGTCGTAGAGCTCGGCGACGAGGTTGGCGTGCGCGGTGATGCGGCCCGTGTCGCCCTCGTCCACGAGGTTCTCGAGCTGATCGAAGACGAGGAGGATCGGCGCACCGAAGCTCGCGACGAGGCTGAGGGTGCGCAGCGCCGGAAGCACCGACTCGTCGGGCAGTTCGCTCTTGTAGCCGATGCGCCGCAGCTCGCGCTCGTTGGGCTCTCGCCCTGACAACCACTTGAGGGCTGCCCGACGGCTGGCAGGCTTCATGAACGGCGCCCGCAGGAAGAGCTCCAGCCAGCTCGCGTCGAACTCTTCGTAGAGATCCTCGGCGCGACCAACGACGTCGAGAATCGCGTCGTCACGGGTCTCTTCGTCCATGGCGCTGAGATCCTCGAGGACCGTGTGCGCCCAGCGAGGATCCGTCCCGCGCATCCGCGCCAAGAACGCGCCGACGACGACATCGATCTGGCGCTTGTCGGAGGCCATGACCCGACGCCCAAGGGCGTCGAAGATCGTCGCCAGCACGTGCCGCGGCGTCGCCTCCGCACCGAGCTCGGGGCGGACCAAGACGAACGCCGCCTGCGGTCCGAGCGCGCGCCGAAGCCGCACGAAGAGGTGGGTCTTCCCCGCGCCGGCGGGTCCCAGCACGAGCAGCGACTCCGAACGCAGCGCCGAAAGGTCTCCGCCGACCCCTGCACGGATCCGCTCCACCGCCTCCACGATCGCGTCGCTCACCTCCCGGTTCAGGCTCGGCACGTCGACGAAGTCACCGCTCCAGGCGTCGGCGTGCTCACGGTGGAAGGGGTTGATGCTCATGGACAGACTCGGCAGAGGTTCAGAAGACTAGCCGCGCGGCGCAGGCTCGATCCGCCGCACGTAGGAGAGGCATACGTCGCCATCGCGCAAACAGAGCGCCGCGTCCTCGGCGCGGAGAGTGTTGACGCCACTTTCGGGGCGCAGCTCGACCTGCCCCGCACCGGCTGCCGCGACGAGCGCCGCGTGGACCTCCGAAGCATCGAGCTGGCTGCGACGCACGAGGTCCGGCACGAACACGAGCCGCTGCCCCTCGGCGTGCAGCGCGTCGAGGTGATCGAGAACCGACCGGTCGCGGGGGACGAACGAACGCGCGCGGACACCCAACTGGGCGAAGAGAGCAGCCACGTCGTCACGCCAGAGCGAGCGCCGCGTGCCACGCCGGGTGCGAGATCGGCTCAGCAGGGCGCGCAGCCCTTCGCTGAAGGCCGCGAGGGCTTCGAGCTCGGCGTCGCTCAGGACGTCGTCGACAGCGGAGGTCACCTGTTCGGATCCGTCCGCATAAACGGAAGCGAGGGCCCCGGTCTGACGCAGCCACTCGACGACGTGCGTCAGCTCCTCGGCGCTCTCCACGCCGGCCAGATGGGCGCGAAGCTTCTTGAGCGGCACCGCACGCTGCCGCCGCAGCAGGGCGGCGAGCTGTCGGTCGAGCGGCACCCGGACGTGGCTGGCGGTGCGCTCGAAGCCCGCGCGGGCGAGGGCCTCGAGGAGCTCGGCGGCGTCCGAGCGGTCCAGGCCCTGAAGAGCCTCCCGGGTCCGAACGGCTCCTTCGCGGTCCAGGCGCTGCCGAAGGTTCTCCAGGCGGCTCATCTGCGACCCATGGTGCCGACGGGGCGTGAGCAGATCAACGGCGAACGCTTACGCCGGCTGCGAGGCGGAGCCCACACCCGAGGAGCGCCGGCGGCGCCAGAACGCCAGGACGGCGATGAGCCCCACGCTGAGCCACCCGGGCCAGTCGCCAACGACCTCGTACACCGTCCCGTCGTCCAGGAGAGGCAGTTCGGCGACGATCTCTCCGCGCTCGAAGGGCGGAATCAGGTCGATGACGCGGCCGAGAGGATCGACGAAGGCGCTCACGCCGCTGTTGGTGGCCCGCACGAGCGCCCGGTGATGCTCGATGGCGCGAAACTTCGCCAGCGCGAGGTGGATCCACGGTTCGTGGGTGTCGCCGAACCAGGCGTCGTTGGTGATGTTCACGAGCAGGTTCGGCTTCCCCTCCCGGACGGCGGAGCGGGCAAAGCCGGGCAGCACGTCCTCGTAACAAATCAGCACGCTCATACGGACGTCCCCAACCTCCGGATCCTCGAGCCGCAGGGGTCGCACATGGTCTCCCGGCGTGAAATGGCCGCTGTTGGGAGACCACTCGTACAGCTCGGGAAACGTCTCGCCGAAGGGCAGGTACTCACCGAACATCAGCAGGTAGGTCTTGTCGTACGTTCCCAACACGCGCCCATCGGCGTCGGCGAGGTAGGCGGTGTTGTAGCTGCGGTACCCACCGTCCGAGCGCCGCCGCGCCAACCCGCCAAAGAGGGTGGGCGTCTGGAGCGGGCCGAGCACGCGACGCTTCACGTTGTCCTCGTCGCCCGGAATGAAGAATGTGTACGCGCTCTCCGGCCAGACGAGCAGGTCCAGGTCCGGGTGGGCGCGCTCGAGCCGCAGGCTCTGCTCGATGTGGCGACGTTGGCCTTCGTAGGGGTCCTCCCGCTTGTCGAAGATCCCCATGTTCACCTGGACCATCCCAACCTTGATCTTGGGCGCGCGCGCGGCCCGCGCCTCGACCTCGGAGATGCGCCAGCTCCCATAGGCCAACGCGAACGCCACCGCTGCAGCCGCGACGCTCGGAACGACGCGCGGGATCGGGCGGTCTTGCCGCCATGCCCACAGCACCTCGAAGAGCGCGCCGTTGACGGCCATGACCACCGCGCTCACGAGCATCGGTCCGCCGAGGTCCGCGATCTGGATGAAGCGGGTCTGGCTGTGCAGACCCGTCGCGAGGAAGGCCGGGAAGAGCACCGGGTAGAGGGTCTCGAGGGTGAGGAGCGCGGGCACCGCCGACGCCGTGACACCCCAGCCGCGCTGGCGCGCCCGCCGGTAGAGCCAGTAGACGAGCATCTGCTGCCCGCCCTGGTACAAAAAGAAGACGCTGGCGAAGAGCCAGTTGGGCCAGCCGTCGTAACCCGAGAAGCTCTCGAGCATCTCGACGAGCCAGTAGTACCCGCCGGTGTACCCGACGAAGCCGT
Source organism: Polyangiaceae bacterium (assembly GCA_027009115.1). GTDB lineage: Bacteria > Myxococcota_A > Polyangia > Polyangiales > Houyiibacteriaceae > JALVDI01. The sequence goes on from JALVDI010000130.1 coordinate 10,719, forward strand.
GGACGAGGCCGAGCCCCAGCACCCGCCTGGTCGACGCCTCGCGCTCGACCTCCAGCACGTAGAACATCGGAAGCCAGCAGACGAAGGCAAAGGGCCACCAACTGAAGCCCGCGAAGCCGAGACACTGCATGAAGCCGCCGAGAGCACAGAGCCCAACGTGCAGCCAACGCCGGCGCGGGGACAACGACGACGCTGGAGGCTCGCCCGCGACGGATCGCTCGGAGGCCGACGCCGCGCGCCGGCCCGGCCGCCGCTTCTTTTTTCTCTTGGTCGCCATCGGCCGCCAGGGCTCAGTCGATGCGCAAGACCTTCTTGACCTTCGCGATCAGCTCATCCTTCTTGAACGGCTTGGTCAGGTAGTGGCGTGCCCCCGCGTTGATGCCCGTGACGACGTCCGCGGGTCGGTCCTTGGCCGTCAGCATGATCACCGGCGTCCGCGCGAGCTTGGGATCCGCTTTGACCGCCCGGACGAGCGCCAGCCCGTCCATGCGCGGCATCATCAGATCCGTCACCAGGAGATCCGGAGGCCGCTCCTGCGCCTTGAGCCACTCGAGGGCGGTGAGACCGTCGGCCGCCATGTGCACCTCGACGCCCACGTCGGTCAGGAAATGTCCGATCATCTTGCGGAGGGCCTCGTCGTCCTCGGCGACGAGCACCTGGGGGTGGGCTCCGGGCATGCGTGGGGAATAGCAGCTGCCGGGCCTTCTCGCACCGACAAAGCAGCGGTGGTAGCGTGAGCTGAGAGTCCCATGCTCCGCACCACCTGCTGCCTCGCCCTCCTCGCTTGCACGGCGCCTACCAGCGGCCCCGACGCCGCCGGCGAACCGGACGCACCTCCCGCCGACGCGGGCTCGCCCATGGCGCCCAGCCCCAACGTGATCGCCACGCTCACCCAAGACTTCGGCCCCCTTTCCGTCGCCTCCGGCGAGGAGCGCACGAACGACTGCGTGGCCTGGTCCCTCGGCAACGAGGCCCCCCTCTGGGTCAGCGCCGTCCGCTTCGAAGCGACGCCGGGCATCCACCACTCGAACTGGTTTCACGTGCGACCGGCGACCTTCCCCGGGCCCGACGGGATCTTCCGCTGCCGCGATCGCGGCTTCGATTCCGTCACTGCCGCCACTGCCGGGGGCGTACTCTTCGCCCAGTCGACACAGACCACGCGCGAGGACCAGTCGTTCCCGAGCGGCACAGCGCTGCGCCTGCCCCCAGACGCCGTCGTCGTGGCCGATTTGCACCTGCTGAACACGACCCCCGAGGACCTCGAGGTCGAAATCCACATGGAGATCGATCTCGTGGCAGCGGAGACCGTGACCACGCGCCTGCGGGGCATGGCTTTCGACTACCTCGATCTGCGGCTCCCGCCCCGGATGCGCTCGGAGTTCTCGATGAACTGCGACTTCGCTCAGGCGATCGGCGGGCCCATCGATTTCAAGATCTACTACGCGCTGCCGCACTACCACGAGCTCGGCGTGGGGATGCGGCTCGAGCTGATCGGCGGCGAACGGGATGGGGAGATCCTCTGGGAGAGCTTCAGCCCGATCGGCGAGCCCTGGGGAGAGACGTTCGATCCGCCGCTCGATCCGCGGGGCGCGACGGGCCTGCGAGTCAGCTGCGTCTACGACAATCCGCGCGATGAGGTGGTCCAGTATGGCATCGGGGACCAGGAGATGTGCCTGATGCTCGCGTTCACCGACAGCCGTTACATATGGGCCGGCGGCAACCTCGAACGGGGCGTGGGCGAAGAGGTCTCCGTCGCCGACGGTGTGAGCAGGAACGAGGCCCCCTGCCAGATGTACCCCGTCCCCGGGCGCTGACTACCGCTTGCGCTCAGCGCGGCGGGAACGCTCGGCGAGCAGTTCCGCGTCCTCGGCGCGCTCGACCCGCGCTCTGACCTTCTTTGCTGAGCCGCGCTCTACCGGCGGCTCATCGCCGGTGTTGTCCAGCTCCACGAGGGCGCCAAAGACCGCACTCACGGCGGCCATGAAGAGGATGGGGGCCCGCGTCCACGACGAACCGGCCGCGAGACCCGGAAGCGCGAAGGGAAGCGGGAAGTCCCCCCAACGAACACCCAACCAGTACAACAGGGCCCCCACACCGAGGCCGGCCCCCGCCTTCAAGAGGCTCTCAATCCAGGTGGCCTGCCGCCAGGGAGGCGTGCCCGCCAGGACGCCCGAGGTCGCGCCCGCGCCCATGGCGAGCAGGTAGCCCAGCAGCCCGGACGCGTCGGTCCACCCGAGCCCGAAGTGAACGGCGGCACCGAGCAGCGCGCCGACGACGACGCCCTTGAGCAGGCCGACCACGAGACGTTTGAGCATGGGAACTCTCCTGACGCTCGACGGACTGGGATCAAGCCCTCGGGGCAGGAATCCCCGTCGATCGGCGCCCCCCATCATGTACCATCGGCGCCGCCGATGGCAGAGCAGCAGAACTTTCTCCGCTGGCTCCAGCGGCTCGACCGGCCACGGCCCGGCTTCCGACGAACCCGCCGGTCTTCCCAGATCCCCAACGTGCTGTCCGGCGGCCACCTCAGGGTCGTCTATCAGCCCATCGTGGACCTACGAACCGGCGAGATCTTCGCTCACGAAGCCCTCGTGCGCTCCGACTCCCCGCACTTCGAGAGCCCTCCGGCGCTGTTCAACGCAGCGATCCGGAGTCAGTACGGTGGGGCCCTCGGGCGCGTCATCCGCGAGATCGCCACCGCCAACTGTCCCGGCTACCCGCTCTTCCTCAACATCCACCCCAACGAGTTCGACGAGAGCTGGCTCGTCCAGCCCGACGACCCGATCTTCGCGCACCCGCACCCCGTCTTTCTCGAGCTCACGGAGGCCGTACCGCTCAGTCACTTCGCGCTCTGCCACTCGGTCCTCCGTGAGATCCGAAGCAAGGGCATCTCCCTCGCCATCGACGACCTCGGCGCAGGCTACTCCAACCTCAAGTACATCGCCGACCTCCACCCCGAAGTGGTCAAGCTCGATCGCAGCCTGGTGGCGAACGCCCACCGCAACAAGCGGCTGCAGATCTTGATGCGGCACATCGTCCGGCTCTGCGACGATCTCGGCGCCAAGGTCGTCGCAGAAGGGGTCGAGACCGCGGAAGAGCTCGCGGCGGTACGCGACGCCGGCGCACCCTACGGTCAGGGCTACTTCCTGGCGCGGCCAAGCTTCCCAGCTCCGCGCTCCATCAAGGTCGGTAGGACTGGGGACGGCTAGCTAACTCACTCCGAGGCGAGCGGACTGGTCAGCAGCTGGCCACCCTGCGCACCGGTGACCTCCACGATGGAGCGCACCTTCGGACCGTCCTCTTGCTTGACCAGCTGCACCACGATCTGCACGGCCTGCGCCGCGAGGGCTGCCGCCGTCTCTGCGCCGCGGCCCGAGAGCGTGGCGAGCAAGACGAGGGACGCCGCCGGATCCTGGCTCGAAGCGGCGTTCGCTCCGAGAAACCCACCGCCGTCGTGAGACGCAAGGGCAGCGAGGACGTCGAAGGTCGAGCCATCGGCGGCCCCGTCCACCAAGAGGTGGTCGGCGCGCATCCGCGCGGCCTGGAGCGCCACATCTCCCAACGAGAGGCCCGCGCCCGGGGCGAGGTGCACCACATGAGGCAGGTCGATCGGAGAGCTCGCGCCACGGCTGACGGCGACCACCCGGTCGGCGGGGTCGACCTGAGCCGCGAGGGCCGCGAGGAACCCCGACACGTCCGCGTCGACGGGGCCGACAACGGCGACCGTCTTCCCTTCCTCGACCCCGGCGCGGAGCGCGCTGGCGCCCGCGGTCCCCAGCACACCGCGCGCGACGAAGGCGTCGAGGCTCGGGCCTCCGCCCTTGCGGATCTCGATGACGGGGCCACCGGGCGCGACCGGCGGCAAGACCACGGTCACCTGGCCGCCCTCCGGCAACACGCCGGTCAACACCGGGCCCTCGGGGTTCGCCGGGCCACGGGCCACCAAGCGCCGGGCCACGACCGTCAGCATGGCCGCCGACGAGAAGCTCGCTTCGGAAGGCACGAGCCCCTGCCCCCGATCGACGAGGACCTTACGCGGCCCCTCGACGACGATCTCTTGGATGTCGGCGTCGCTCAGGAGCGCCTCGAGGGCACCGAGCCCCACGGCCTCGCGCAACGCGGCGTCCGCGAGCGCGGCGTCGCTGGCGTCGACCGCGCCCTTCCCGGCGAGCTCGCTCATGACGCCGGCGATCGCCGCCTTGGCCTCGGCCCAGCGGCGGGGGTCGTCGGAACCGAAAGCGTCCGCGTCGACCAGGGCCGGGAACGCTCCGCGTAGCGCCCCCATCACTGCCGGTAGCCCCGTCGGTGCCGGCCCTACGGAGGGCGGCGCGCCGTAGCCGGCGGGGGCCTGCCGTGTCGGAGGTTCCGCCGAGGTCGCAGGTCGCGGCGCGGACTGCGGAGCGGAAGGGGCCACGGCGGGCTGCGGTCCCGTCGGGACGGAAGCAGGCGCGGGCGCCGCCGGAGCAGGCGCGGGCGCCGCCGGAGCGGGCGCGGGCGCCGCCGGAGCGGGCGCGGGCGCCGCCGGGGCAGGCGCGGGCGCCGCCGGAACGGGCGCGGGCGCCGCCGGGGCTGCGGCGTGCGAAGGAGGTCCCATCTGCGGAGCGGGAGCCCCCTGCGAGGGAGGTACAGCGTAGGGCTGCGATGGAGGAGCGCTGGCCCCCAGCGGAGGCGGCCCGGCCGCGGGCGCCGCCGGGGCGGGCGGCGGGTTCGAGCGCAGCGGAGGCGGGCCGCGG
>JALVDI010000131.1 GCA_027009115.1 Polyangiaceae bacterium
GTCTTGGCGTGCGTCAGCGCGGATGGTCAGCCGCACCACGTCGCCGGTGAGCAGGCCCTCGCGCGGCGACACCTCGAGGGAGAGCCGCGGTCGCGCGTCCTCGGGGAGCGTCGGCTCCGGCTCGCCGTCTTCGTCCCCGCCGGGCTCTCGGGAGTCCGTCGCGCGGGCGGTCGCCGCGTCCTCCGGTGGCGTGCTGGGCGCGCCGGCGTCCCCCGACACGCGCGGTGCGTCCGCTGCGCCGCCCGCCGTCGCGGTCTCCGGGGGCGAGTTGGGCGCCGGCGCACCGGGCTCTTGGGGCGCACCCGGCGCGGGGCGCTCGTCGGCGGGGGGCTGCTGGTCCTGCGCTCCCACCAGCTGCGCGCAAGCCACCAAGGCGCAGAGGATGAGTCCGAGTCGCTTCACGAGCGCGCCATCCTCCGCTGGCGCCGGCGGAAGAGCTCGGCGATAGGCCGCGCCAAGTCGCCGTCGGTGCGCAGCGTCACGTGGTCGATACGGAGCCGCCGGAAGAGCTGCTCTCGTTTCGCCCGCTCGGTGTGGACGTCGCGAGCGAAGGCGCGCCTCACCCGGGGATCGCTCGTGTCGACTTCGAGCAGCTCGCCGCTCTCGAGGTCTTCGAGCAAGGCGAGGCCCACGTCGGGCAGCTCCTCTTCGCGCGGGTCGACGATCTGAATGGGGATGAGGTCGTGGCGCTTGCTCGCCACCTTCAGAGAGCGCTCGTAGCCGCTGCGGTCGATGAAGTCGCTCAGAAGAAACGCGACGCTCCGGCGCTTGCTGAGGCTTCCCAGGAGATCGAGGGCGACGCGGAGGCTGGTGCCTTTGCCCTCGGGTTCGGCGTTCAGGATCTCGGTCACCACGCGCATGACGTGACCGCGCCCTTTCTTCGGCGGCACGAAGCGCTCGACGCGATCCGTGAAGAGGATCAAACCGACACGGTCGTTGTTCTTGATGGCGCTGAAGGCGAGGAGGGCGGCGGTTTCGGCGACGGCCTCGATCTTCGCGCGACCGACCGACCCGAAGCGCTCGGATGCCGAGAGGTCGACGAGGAGCATGACCGTCATCTCCCGTTCTTCGGTGAAGACCTTCACGTAGGGCTCGCTCATGCGTGCCGAGACGTTCCAGTCGATAAAGCGCACATCGTCGCCGGGCTGGTACTGGCGGACCTCACTGAAGGTCATGCCGCGCCCTTTGAACACGGAGTGGTAGCCGCCTGCGAGTTGGTCGTTGGCCAGGCGAGACGTGTAGATCTCGATCTTGCGAAGCTTCTTGATGAGCTCGCGGGGGATCATTGCTCAGGGGACCTCGACGGCCTCGAAGATGCGACGGACGAGCTGCTCGCTCGTGATCTCTTCGGCCTCGGCTTCGTAGGTGCGGATGATCCGGTGACGCAGCACGTCTTGGCCGACGGCCTTCACGTCTTCTGGCGTGACGTAGCCTCGGTGCTTGAGGAAGGCGTGGGCGCGGGCCGCGACGTTCAGGCCGATCGACGCGCGGGGCGATGCGCCGTGGGCGATCATGTCCTTGAGGTCGTGCAGCCCGATCCGTGACGGGTCCCGGGTCGCGGTGACGACGTCGATGATGTAGTCCTTGATCTTCTCGTCCATATAGACGTGACCGATGGTGCGGCGCGCCTGTAGGAGCTGCCGGGTCGTGGTCACTTGCTGGACCTTCATCGGGTTCGGGACCGCCTCTTCACCCGGATCGGGGTCCTCCAGGAGGTGCGCGGCCATGCGCTCCATGATCGTCCGCTCCTGCTCGGGAGTCGGGTAGTCGACACGCACGTGCATGAGGAAGCGGTCCACCTGAGCTTCGGCGAGGGGGTAGGTGCCCTCCTGTTCGACCGGGTTCTGGGTGGCCATGACCATGAAGGGCGGTTCGAGCTTGTGGGTCGTGTCACCGATGGTGACCTGCAGCTCCTGCATCGCTTCGAGCAGGGCCGACTGCACTTTCGCCGGCGCGCGGTTGATCTCGTCGGCCAGCACCAGGTTCGCGAAGATCGGGCCGCGTTTGGCGGTGAATTCGCCACTCTGGTGGTTGTAGATGACCGTGCCGACGACATCGGCGGGGAGTAGGTCGGGCGTGAACTGGATGCGGGAGAACGACGCGGCCACCGTCTCGCAGATGGTCTTGACCGTGAGCGTCTTGGCCAGGCCCGGAACACCTTCGAGCAGCACGTGGCCGCCGGTGAGCAGCCCGATGAGGATGCGCTCGACCATGTGCTCTTGGCCGATGACGACCTTGCGCACCTCGTGAAGAATGGGATCGATGAAGGCGCTCTCGCGCTGCACCAGGTCGTTGATGGCTCGAACGTCGATCGACATCGTCTCCTCGGGGGGGAAGGGCGTGGCTCAGCAGGACGCGGTAGGGTCGCGAACGCGCCGCCGCCTTGCCGGGCCAGCTAGCACGTCGGACCCGGGGGCAGCAACACACAGCGGCTCGGTCCATTCCCGTTCGTGCAAGGCTACGAAAGGCGGCGGGAGGAGAGCGCACAGGCCCTTGACCGGCCCCCCCGGGGCCGCTTAGGCCTGCCTCCATGGCCGACCCTGTCTCCGAGCAACTGCTGCGCCGTGCCGAGCGGCGCATCCCCGGCGGTGTGAACTCGCCCGTGCGCGCGTTCGCCGCCGTGGGCGGACACCCCGTCTTCATCGAGGAAGCGCGCGGGGCCTACGTGACTGGCGCGGACGGGACGGTCTACGTGGACTACGTCGGGTCCTGGGGGCCGATGATCGTGGGCCATGCGCATCCCGAGGTGGTCGAAGCGATCCAGACGGCCGCGGCGAAGGGCACCAGCTACGGTGCGCCCACCGAGGCCGAGATCCTCATGGCCGAAGAGATTCAGCAGGCCTATCCGCACATGGAGATGAGCCGGCTGGTGTCCTCGGGGACGGAGGCGACCATGGGCGCGCTCCGGCTGGCTCGGGGTTTCACCGGCCGCGACCTCGTCGTCAAGTGCGACGGTGGCTACCACGGAGGTGCCGACTACCTCCTGGTCAAGGCCGGCAGCGGCGCTGCGACCCTGGGGGAGCCGAACAGCGCGGGCGTGCCAGCGTCGGTCGCGTCGACGACGGCCATCCTGCCCTACAACGACCTGGCCGCCGCCGAGGCCCTCTTTGCAGCGCGCGGCCGCGAGATCGCCGCCTTCATCGTCGAGCCGGTCGCCGGCAACATGGGCTGCGTGCCGCCCAAGGAGGGCTGGCTCGAAGGGCTCCGCGCGCTCTGCGACGCCCACGGTGCCCTGCTCGTCTTCGACGAAGTCATGACCGGCTTCCGAGTGGCCTACGGCGGCGCCACCGAGCGTTACGGGGTGGTTCCGGACCTCACGTGCCTCGGCAAAATCGTTGGCGGCGGGCTACCGGTAGGCGCGTACGGCGGCCGCGAAGAGGTCATGCGAAAGGTCGCGCCCCTCGGTCCGGTCTATCAGGCGGGGACCCTGAGTGGGAACCCGCTCGCGGTGGCGGCAGGGCGCAAGACCCTCGAGCTCCTGCGTGCCGAAGGGGTGTACGAGCGGCTCGAGGCGATCGCGGGTTCTGTGGGATCGATGCTCGCCGAGGTGGCCGCCGAGGTGGGCGTGGTCTGCACGGTGCAGCGGGTAGGGGCGATGCTCACGTGCTTCTTCAAAGAGGGGCCAGTGGAGTGCTGGGACGACGCCGATTCCTGCGATCGGGCCGCGTTCGCTCGCTGGCATCAGGGGCTTTTGGCTCATGGCGTCTACTGGCCGCCCAGTCCGTTCGAGGCGGCCTTCCCCTCGCTGGCCCATGACGACGAGGCGCTGCACAAGACGCGGGCCGCCCTGAAGCCCGCGTTCGAGGCTGCGGCCCGAGGGGGCGCGAGCGCGTGACCTCCTTGACCGGCAGGGAGGCGACTGCTAAGTAGCCGCTCCCCAACGAGGGAAGAGAGACGATCCATGGCCAACCACGCCAGCGCCAAGAAGCGCATCCGCCAGACCATCAAGCGCACCGCGCGCAACAAGCACATCCGCTCGACCGTCCGCGGCTACGTCAAGAAGGTGCGGCTCGCCCTCCAGTCGGGCGACGTGGAGGCCGCCAAGGCGGCGCTCCCGGAGGCGGTTCGCCGCATCGACATGGCCGTCTCGAAGGGCGTGTATCACCGCAAGACCGGCTCCCGGTACATCAGCCGCTTGATGCACCAAGTCGCCCAACTGGGCGGCTCGAACTGAGCAGCGCCCGGCTCTGAGCCGCGTGCGACCCGCATCCTTGGTCGCCAACGAGCCCACGCCCGATCCGGTGTGGGTTTTTTCGTGCAACGAGAGCAGCGATCGTGGCGGGCGTCTCTCGTGATGGCGGCGAGGAAATCGCAGTCCTCGAAGGCCGAGAGGAGCGGCGCTGTCAGACGTGCGACGGGCGCGGGCGCTGTATGCGCTGAGGACGCGGGGCCTGTCCGCAGAGGGCGAGGACCGCGTGCTGGAGCGCCACATCCCCGGGGACCTTGCTGCCCTTGAGCATCAGGTCCGTCTCGGCGAGTACGTCGAAGGCCCGGGACAGCTCCGCGAGGGAGAAGCGGCGTGCGGCTTCCTTCATGGAGCCCGCCTTGAAGGGTGGGACCCCGGCGGTCCGGGCTGCTTCTGCAGCGTCGGCTCCCCGGGCGAGCGCGTCGCGCATCTTGGCGACCATGCGGATCTGGCGGCCGAGCATGGCCAGGATCCGCAGCGGCGGCTCCCGGTCGGCGAGCAGAGACGAGGCGGCG
>JALVDI010000132.1 GCA_027009115.1 Polyangiaceae bacterium
TGAGCGCCGGCGTGCCCTGAGCGGCCGGCCCGACGCCGGAGCTGCGCGAGGGCTTGATCGAAGGGGCCTGGGTCGGTAAATGAATATTCATTCATTTACGATCGGCGCGGACCCGCCGACCGGCCGTGGAGGAACCATGCCCAGCCCCTTTTCCGAAGAGCATCGGCTCTTCCGCAAGACCGTCCGTGACTTCGCCGAGAAGGAGCTCGCCCCCCACGTCGACGAGTGGGAGCAGGACGAGCTCTTCCCCGACTGGGTATTCAAGCGGGCAGGAGAGCTCGGCATCCTCGGCTGCTCGTATCCCGAGGAGGTCGGCGGCGAAGGCGGCGACTTCTGGATGAACGTCGTGGCCACCGAGGAGCTCCCGAGGTGCGGCGCCGCAGGCGTGACCATGGGCCTGCTGGTGCAGTCGTCGATGGCGACCCCGGTCATCCAGGATCTCGGCACCGACGAACAGAAGAAGGAGTTCCTCGAACCTGCTATCAAGGGCGAAAAAATCGCGGCCCTTGGCGTCAGCGAACCCATGGCCGGCTCGGACGTCGCGGGGCTGCGTACCACGGCACGCCTCGTCGGCGACGAGTACGTCATCAACGGCAGCAAGACCTACATCACGAACGGCACCCGCTGCGACTTCGTCACCCTGCTGGCCAAGACGGCCCCGGAGGCCGGCCACAACGGCATCTCGATCTTCCTCGTGCCGACGGACCGACCGGGTTTCGCAGTCTCCAGGAAACTGAAAAAGGCGGGGAACTGGTGCAGCGACACCGCGGAGCTCTTCTTCGAGGACGTGAAGATCCCCAAGCGGTACCTCCTGGGCCGTGAAGGGATGGGCTTCATGTACCTCATGCAGAACTTCCAGTCCGAGCGCCTGGTGGCCTCCACGAGCGCCGTCGCGGGCGCCGAACAAGCCCTCGACCGGAGCGTCGCCTTTGGGCGCGAGCGCGTCGCCTTCGGCAAGCCGCTCATCAAGCGCGAATACTGGAAACAGAAGTTCGCGCATCTCTACACGCGCCTGGAGGCGGCCCGCGCCCTGTCCTACCGCGCGTGCGAGGCCTACAACGAAGACAAGTTCGTCAACAAGGGCATGGTCTCCATGGAGACGACCAAGCTCATCTCCATGGCCAAGGTGTTCGTGGGCGATGTCACGGCGGAGATCCTCGACGAGTGCGTGCAGTTCCACGGGGGCATGGGCTACCTCGAAGAGCTCTGGGTCGCCCGCGCCTGGCGCGACGGACGGCTGTTCCGTATCGGCGGCGGCACCACCGAGGTGATGCGCTACGCCATCGCGAAGATCCTCGGGCTCTGACCCTCCCTCTCACCGATCGACGACCACCCAGGAGAGCTCATGACGACCGCCTACATCCTCGGCGCCGCCCGCACCCCTCGCGGGCGCGGCAAGAAAGACAAGGGTGCCCTGAGCGGCGTCCACCCCCAGGAGCTGCTCGCGCAGGCGATCAACGCCGTGGCCGAGCGCGCCCGCATCGACAAAGCCGCGGTGGACGACGTGGTCGTCGGCTGCGTCACCCAGGCCGGCGAGCAGGGTGCGTGCATCGCCCGCAACGCCGTCCTCACCGCAGGCTGGCCCGAGGGAGTCACCGGCGTGACCCTCAACCGCTTCTGCGGATCGGGCCTGCAGGCGATCAACTTCGCGGCCATGGGGATCATGAGCGGCCAGCAGGATCTGGTCGTGGGCGGAGGCGTCGAGAGCATGTCGCGGGTGCCCATGGGCTCCGACAACGCCGGCATCGACGGGAACAACCCGCACCTTCGCAAGCGCGTCTTCCAGGTCCCCCAGGGCATCAGCGCGGACCTCATTGCGACGATTGAAGGTTTCTCCCGAGAGGACCTCGACGCCTTCGCCCTCGCTTCGCAGCGCAAGGCGGCGCGGGCCGTCGCCGAAGGTCGTTTCGAGCGCGCGCTGGTCCCAGTGGTGGACCCCGAGACGGGCGCCACGCTCCTCGACCGCGACGAGCACCCGCGACCCGACACGACCGCCGCGGACCTGGCGGCGCTCAAGCCCGCCTTCGCGAAGATGGGCGCGATGCCCGTCGGCCCCCAGGGCGAAACCCTCGACCAGCTCGCGCTGCGCCGCTATCCGGATGTCGCCGCAATCCAGCACGTCCACACCGCGGGGAGCTCGAGCGGCATCGTCGACGGAGCGGCGGCGGTCGTGGTCGCCTCGGAGCGCTTCGTCAAGGCCCATGGGCTGCGACCGCGGGCCAAGGTCCGCGCGATGGCGACCGCCGGCGCCGAACCGATCCTCATGCTGACGGCGCCGACCCCCGCCTCGCAGAAGGCCCTTCAGATGGCGGGTATGGAGGTCGGGGACATCGACTTGTGGGAGATCAACGAGGCCTTCGCGGTCGTCCCTCTTCAGACCATGCGCAACCTCGGCATCGATCCGGAGCGCGTGAACGTCGCCGGCGGCGCGATCGCCCTCGGCCATCCCCTGGGGGCGACAGGTGCAATGCTCCTGCACACCGCCCTCGACGAGCTCGAGCGCCGTGACCTTCAGACGGCGCTCATCACCCTCTGCATCGGCGGCGGCATGGGCATCGCGACGATCGTCGAGCGCGTCTGAGCCGCGCGCCGGCGTCGCTCCACCCGCAGAAGGGATCGTGGGAGGCGCTGGGGTCCCTCATTCGGACGCCAGGATCCGCCCCTCCGCCGCCTCCCACCAGGGCGAGCTTCCCACGAGGTCGGCGACCATCACCGCCTCGGCCCAGGCGGTGGCTCCACCGATGCGAGCGGCCACGCTGCGGGCGACGGCCACCCGCACTCCGAGACCTCGCCGGAACTGCGCGAAGGTGGCGTGGTCCGTCCAGTGCATCGCCCACACGAGGTCTGCCAGCCAGCTCCGCAGCAGCGCCTCGGGCTGGGGCGCCGGACGAGCCGCGGCCCGCGCAAAGACATCGGCCCATGGCCGCCGCCCTTCGATCTCCGTCACGCCGCCTTCGAGGCGCACGAGGGCGTCGCCGAAGAATCGCAGCGCCGCATCGAACCGAGAGGCCACCGGCCCCGACGCCATCCCGCGACCGAGCACCTCCCAGGAGACGCCCGCGAGCGAAGGAAGCGTCTCGTCCAGGGCCTCGGTCCCGCGCTCCTCCAAAATGCCCAGCAGCTCCTCTTCCGCGGAAAGGTACGCCTCGAACGACGCCTGCTCTCCGGCGCGCAGCATGAACTCGCGCACCCGGTGCCCGGCGGCGTCGTCTCCGTCGCGCTCCGGCTCCAACAGGGCGCGGGCGCGCTCGGCGGTGAGCGGTGGCGCATGGGCGCTGCGCGTCTGGCAAGAGCAACGGTACGCCATCGTCACGCGCCAGCCGGCGGGGGTGTCGGTGAGCCCGAGAGGAAAGCGGTGGCACGAGCGCGGCTTGAGACGCCCGTCCATCGCCTCGTAGATACGGCAACCGCCGCCCTCCCCGAGGAAACGGCAGCGCCCTTCCTCATCGACCGCGAGCACCTCGTGCCCGAGCTGCGGATCGTAGCGCACCGGCCGGCTCGCCACGAGCCCTAGCTGCACCTTCTCCGCAAACGAAACGGGCCCCAAGCCATGCACATCGGTGCAGCAGAGCCCGTCGCCGTAGCACGCGTAGCGCGCGCCGCGCCGAAGGACGAGCGGGGGATTCCCCGGTTCCTTCACGTCACCTCGAGCAGGGGACGGTCCGCCAAGTAGACGAGCTTCGCCCCCTCGGGCACCAAGGCCTCGTCGCGGGGGTTGATCTCTTCGCCCTCCTCGTCGAGCAGCCCTATCACCAACGCCCCGTTGAGACGGCGCACCTCACCGGCGATCTCGCCGAAGCGTTCTCCCCGCACCTCCGGTGGGATGGCGCCCACGTAGAGGTTCATGGAGCCGGAGGCGACGACCTTCGCCGTCAGGTTGCCGATCCCCGGGTAGAGCAACGAGTGGGCCAGCATGGCAAAGCTCAGCCGCCGTGACTCGATCACCTCGTCGGCGCCTGCCGCGCTCGCATGACCGATGTTCTCCGAGTCCAAGATCTCGACGACCACGTGGACTGCTCGCTTGCGATGCTTGGCCGCCGCCTGCTTTCGGAGGTAGCTGCGCAGGGTAAACACCGTGAGCAGCGAGATCGCGTCGGCTTCGCTCGGAAGCACACTGCGCCGCGCGATCACCAGAACGGCGGCGGCGTGCGTCAGCCGCACCTTGTCGAGCTCGCTCTCCTTGGTGGGGTCACCGTCGACCCAGAGGAAGTCCGGCGGCACATCCGGCGGGCGATCGCCGGGCGCGAAGAGCACCACCCTCCGATCTCCCAGGTCGAGTTCCTCGTCGAGGGCGTCGAGGATGAGAGCAGCGCCCTCCTCATAACCACAGACGACGATGTGGTTCACGTAGTCGCTCATTCGGAATTGCTCCTCGCGGATGCTGAGCACCGCGTTGAGTAGGGAGTGGCCAACGATGCCGGCGAAGAGCGCGAGGGTGAACATCCCGCCCACCATCAACGCACTGGCCACGAACCTGCCCAGTGGGGTGACCGGCGTGATGTCGCCGTAACCCACGGTCGTGAGCGTCACGAGCGCCCAGTACATCCCGTCGCCGACAGAGTGAACGCCGCCGTCGACGGATCGCTCCAAGAGATAGAGTGTGACGCCACCGACGACCGTCTCGACGCCGAGCACCGAGAACGCGAACGCCCACAGCACCCGGTCGTGCTCGAAGGCACGCATCACG
>JALVDI010000133.1 GCA_027009115.1 Polyangiaceae bacterium
CCGCCGAATCCGCCGCCTTGTCCGCCTTGCCCGCCCTGAGGTGGGCCGCCGAATCCGCCGCCTTGTCCGCCCTGGGGTGGGCCGCCGAATCCGCCGCCTCGTCCGCCGCCGAAGGCAGCTCCGCCTCCCTGCAGAGGGCCGCCCAATCCCCCCGGCGGGCCGCCGACCTGAGGCGGCTGCATGCCGCCGCCGGGTCCGCTGTTCTTGAAGATCGCCGACCCTGCGAGGCCGCCGAGCGCGCCGAAGATCGTGAACAGGATCAGCGACACGAAGAACGACATGAACGCGACCATGCCCGTGCCGGCCCCGCCCATGGGGTTTCCTCCGAACTGGTCGAAGACCCCCGACATCGCGCTGATCTGCGCGACCTGCAGCAGCGCGGTGACGGAGCCATAGAGCACGCCGCCGATGGCCCCGGTCATGGCGCCGATGATCGCTCCTTCGCCCCCTTCGATGGACGCCATGGCCTTGTCGCCGACGAGCTTCACGGCAGCTGCTGCGCCGAGGAGCACCCAACCGCAGAAGATGCAGTTGAGCAGGTTGACGATGGGGATGAGGCTCACGACGGCGACGGCAACGCCCATCGCGGGCACCCAGGGCAGATAGTGCTGTTTGTTGGTCATGGGCGTTCCTCTCGTAGGTTCAGAGCGCGGGCCGCCGGGAGCCCGCGGGCGCTTGCCTGCACATGGTCGAGCGCGAGGGACAAAGCCAGGCCTCCCCAAGCTCCAAAGAGCAGGCCCGTCGCGACGCGGATGGGCCACAGATCTGCCGGCGGCCACAGGTTCAGCAGCAAGACATGCGCGACCATCGGCGCACTCGCCCACAGCCACGGTCCGCGGCGGCCCAGGTCCGCCCGCGCGCCCAGCAGCGCCAGCAGCCCTCCCACGAAGAGCCCGAGGTAAATCCCGAAGCAGCGGTGGCACACGCACAAAGGCGCGCCCCCGAAAGCGAACGAGCGCTCGGGGAGCTGGTGGCAGAGCGGGCGGAACGCGAGGTGCGTCGCCCGCGCCAAGGCGCTGCCCGGGTGGAAGAAGCCGTAGAGCATGAGGCCCAGCAAGGTCCCCATGACCGCCGAGACGAGCGCTCCCCACCGACGCGGTCCACGCGACACCGCCGCACTATCGCCGACAGCCCCACCGCCGCACAAGAGGCGATCCGCCAGGCCATTGACGAGGTGGCCTCAGCCTCCATGATCGCCCCATGGGCGTCGACCCCCGCAAGCTGCAGATCCCTAGCCCCGACGCCGCGTTGCCGGGGCGCGCCGAACCCCTCGAAGTCTCGCCGGTCCACTTCGTCAGCGGCAACCCGACCGTCGAGCCCTGGCCGGATGGGATGGAGCTCGCCCTCTTCGGCATGGGCTGCTTCTGGGGTGCCGAGCGCAAGTTCTGGCAGGTTCCCGGCGTGTTCTCGACCCAGGTTGGTTACGCGGGCGGCTTCACGCCGAACCCGACCTACGAAGAGGTTTGCAGCGGACGGACCGGCCACGCCGAGGTCGTCCGCGTCGTCTTCGATCCGCGCGCGGTCCGCTACGAAGAGCTCTTGAAGGTCTTCTGGGAGAACCACGACCCGACGCAGGGGATGCGCCAGGGCAACGACGTGGGGACCCAGTACCGCAGCGCCATCTACACCTACGACGACGCTCAGCGAGCGGCCGCAGAGGCGACCGGACAGGCCTTCGCCCAGCGACTGCGGGCCGCGGGCCACGGGCCGATCACGACCGAGATCTTGCCGGCGCCGACGTTCTACTACGCCGAGGACTACCACCAGCAGTACCTGGGCAAGAACCCGCAGGGCTACTGCGGCCTGGGTGGAACCGGTGTGAGCTGCCCCGTCGGCCTCGGCCCGCGCTGAGTTGCGTCGGCCGCCCGTTGGCCTCGCACTCAGCCCAAGCCCAGCCGCTCGAGCAAGGCGTCTTCGTCGACACCGCACACAGCGACCTGCTTGTCGCGCCCCTTGTGCCCGCTCACGATGGCGACGTCCCGCTTGGGCACGCCGAGGGCTTTGGCCAGGAGCTCGAGGAGGGCCTGGTTGGCGGCCCCTTCGACCGGCGGTGCGGTCAAGGCCACCTTCAGCGCCGCGCCGTGGAGCCCCATCAAGGCGTCTCGGCTCGCTCGGGGCGCGACCCGCACGGCGAACACGAGGGCGTCGTCCTTGCGCCGGAGCGCGAGCTTGGGCATGGACACCGACTCTACCCGTGCACCCGATCCTCTTCCAGATCCCCACGCCGTGGGGTCCCCTCGTCCTGTGGAGCCACGGCGCGTGCCTGGCCGCCGCGGCGCTGGCCGGGTGGTACCTCTGGGTCCGGCCTGCCGGCGAGGTCCCCGCGGAGCGGCGCGCGCGCATCTACCTCGCGGGCCTGGGCGCAGGCCTCTTCGCGGGGAAGCTCCTCGACGCCACGCTCCACGGCGGCACCCTCCTGGAGGGGGGCGTTGCGCCGGCGGGTGTCGTCCTCGGCGGTGTCTTCGTCGGTTGGGTGGTGGGCCGCGCCCTCGACCAGGAGGCACGCCGGCAGGCCGCGCTCCTCGTTCCCCTCTTCGTGTTCTTCATCGCCCTGGGGCAGTGGCTTCACGGCGCGGCTTACGGCGTGCCCTTCGACGGCCCCCCATGGTTGGAGCGACTCGGCACCTATCCTGCCTGGGACGATGGCGCGGGTGCGCCGGCCTGGCTCGCGCATCGGGCGCGCGGGTGGATCGGGCCCGACGCGCAGATGTCGCTGCCGACTCACCCGGTGCAGCTCTACGAAGCCGCCGGCGCTCTGCTGGTGCTCGGGCTGCTGAGGTGGCGGCGTCCGACGCGGGCGCTGGCCCTCGCCCTGGCCGCGACCGGCGCCATCGCGCTGGCCATCGAGCCGTTGCGGGCCGAACGTTCCGTTGGCGACTCCCTGGCGCCGTTGTTGCTGCTGCTGCTGGCCACGGTCGGTACGGGGGCGGACAGCTGAGCTCGAAGCCCGCCGCTCATTCGCTCAAATCGGCGACGACACCGAAGTGGTCGCTCGGGAAGACGTCGCCTTCGGGCTCGTCGAAGCACAGCCGCACGTTCCGCGGCACGCCGCGCCCGTTCTCGTCGGGACCGCGCACGAAGATGTAGTCGATGCGCCGCGGGTGTTCGTGCACCTGGGCCGCGAAGGGATTGCGCGATCCGTCGAAGCTGAACCCCCTGGCGCGGTCGTCGGCGTAGTCCCAGGCGTCCGTGAAGCGCACGCCCCGCACATCGCCCAGGCGCGTATAGCCGCCGAGGTAGCGGATCTCGTCGCTCTGCGGCTCGGCGTTCATGTCTCCCATGAGGATGGGCGGGTAGCGGCCGTCCGCGGGCGCTCGCTCGGCGACGATGCGCGCGATCGCCTTGACCTGCCGTTCGCGGATGAAGCCTTCGTCGAGCTTCCAGTTGAGGTGCGTGACGAAGACGTCGACAGGTCCGAAGGGCGCCTCCACCACCGCATGCAGGAGGCTGCGATGTTGGTCGCTCTCGTCGTCGCCCGGCAGGGGAAACGCCGCGTGGTGGTCGATGGGCCAGCGACTCAGGATTGCGTTGCCGAAGTGCAAGCGCTGACTGCCGACAGTGCCCGCGGCGAGGTCGTGGGCGGCGCCGTACACGCGAAAGGCGAGCTCGCCGCGAAGCTCGTCGGCCTGGTTCATCGTCCGCCCCGGCGCCTCGAGCTCGAGGACCTCCTGCAAGCCGACGATGTCCGGCGCCAACGCCTCGAGCTGCCGACGGATCAACTTCGTCCGCTGCTGCCAGGGCCCGGACTTGTTCCAGATGTTGAGCGTCACGACGCGCATGCTCTCTCCTCGGGTCTGCGAGAGTGCCTCGCCGTGGAGCAGACGCAAGCTCCAGGCGCATCAGCGCAGGCGCGCCAGGATCGCCCCTTCGCCACCGAAGCGCGCGGGGGCGGTCGCGAAGGCCTCGACCAGGGGCGCGGCGCCGCCGCGACTGAGGACCTCGACGACGACCTCTCGCAGCACCCCCACGCCGCCCTCGCTGTGCGTGCCCTTGCCGTGCACGATCGCGACGGTGCGCCGGCCACGCCGATGCTCCTCGCGGACGAAGGCGCGGACCTTCTGGCCGGCCTCGCGCCGCGTGAGCCCGTGCAGGTCGACGGTGGCTTCTGGTGGGAGTTTGCCTTCCCGCAGCATCCGCAGGGTCCGAGGGGCCGCGCTGCGACGCCGCCCCTCCACCCCGTCCTTGCGATCGACGACGAACTCGACCCCGCCTCCCACGAGCTGGTCGAGGCGCGCTCGTGCGGCCTCCTCGGCGGCGTCGCGCTCCGCCTCGACCCGGGCCCGGCGCGTCTTGGGACGCTTGGCCACCGGTCGCCGGCGGGTCGGCACGTCGTCGAGGGGACGGACGCCCGCGAAGGCTTGGTGGAAGGCGACGCGATCCTCGTACGAGTACGTCCCGGGATCGGACGGCGCAGAAGACGGCGAGGACGGCGCAGAAGACGGCGAGGACAGCACGGCCGAAGGCGCGGGAGACTCCACCGCGCCCTCTGCGTTCCTCGCCGTCGTCGCGCCCTTGGCGCGCATCGACGCCGCCGCGACCGAACGCGCGCGCTCCTTGCGGTCCGCCGCGAGCTTCTTGAGCCCCTCCAGCGGCCGGTTTCCCGGGTCTTTCTTGGGAGGGCGCGCCATGGTTCCACGGTGCACCGGGCGTTGGAGACGGTCAACGCTCGGAGACGGTCG
>JALVDI010000134.1 GCA_027009115.1 Polyangiaceae bacterium
CTCGCGCACCTCGGGCTTCGCCCGCTCCTCCCGGTGGCGGTAGGCCCGCTCGATCACGCTCTGCAGCTCGCTCATGGCCTCGTTATGGCCCGCCCTTCGAGCCTGGGCCACACGACTCGGCGCCACCCGCGGCGGCTGACGTCGAGCTGCGGCGACACTCCGCAGCGCACGGAGTCGCCCGAGGCCCGACACCGCAGCACCGGCTCGTCGGCCGCGCGCTCCACCAGCCCCTGGGCCTCGGCGGCGTTCTCGGCTTCGAGGGCGAGCTCCGGCGGAGGGAAGAGCCTCGGCACGAGCTGCGCGAAGGGTTCGGCCAGGTAGTGGGTCACAGCGTCCCAGTCGAGACGCATCGAGGCCTGCCGCAGCACGAAGTCGCCTCCCTCCAGCCGCCCCCGCACGCGGACCGCGCCACTGGGCTCACTCAGGCGACCGTCGAAAGGCACCGCCGCGACAAGGAGCTCGGCCTCGACCTGGTCGGGCAGCTCAGCGAAGAGCCCGCGGGCCAGGCCCCGCAGATGGTCCGGCGCGTCGAGGCGCTCGGCACCGACGCGCCAGCTCGTCCCGCCTTCGCTCCAGGTGAGCGTGCGCCCGTCCGGCGGGCCCGCTGCCCCCGGCGGGAGTTCGGCGTCGATCCGAAGAAAGGCGTGGATGGACTTGGTGGGACCGTCCGGATCGGCGAGCACGACGAGGGTGTCGAGGAGCGAGGTGAGGGGCAGCCGCACCCCACCGACGGGACGCAACCTTCGCGCGAGCGAGCGCGCCTGCCTCGCGGCGATCCAGGCGGCCTCTGCGAGCTCGTAGTCCGACGCGAAGCGCACGAGTACCTGTGCCGCCTCCCGGGCCCGGCGCCGATCGAGCACCCCGTCCTCGACGAGCCCGGCGGCGAGGGCCTCGACACCGACGAACGCCAGAGCCTGGCGGCGCAACAGGCGCCAGCCCTCCGCGTCACCCACGCCGAGGGCAAGCATCTCCCGGGTCACGGCCGCGGCCCTCTCGCCCTCGCCGAACTCGCGCATCAGCAGCGACACCAACCCTCGAGCCAGCGCCTCGTCCCCAGGGAACACCTCGTGCGCACGCTCGAGGAGCGCCCGCAGCTCCTGCGCGTGGGTGACGCGGCGGGCTGGCGGTGCGGCGTTCATGCGCCGGCGGCGGAGGGCGATCTGGTGGCGCAGCGAGCGCAGGTCGCCGATGTCGACCGAGGCAAGGGGAAGCGGCAGCTCGTCGCGGGCCTCCTCGGCGAGGGCGGCCCGCAGGCGACGGCGATCGGCCCGCGCCAGCTCCAAGTCCTCCCAGAGGTACGCGGCTTCCGTGTGGTGGACGCCGCCCTCGCGCCAGCGACGAACCCTCGACGCCGTGAAGAAGCGCCCCTGCTCCAGCTCGCTCAGCAGGTCCACCAGCTCCTCGAACTCCATGGGAGACACCGTGCTCGGACGCCGGAGTCGCCGGCGCCAGAGGAGGCCTCGGATCGACGGGAGGATCGCCGTATCGGCGAGGTGGAGCCTCAGCCCATCCGCCTCGGTCTCAAAAGGCAGCTCGACGGCGACGCGCGCCACCTCGATCGCCTGGGGCCAACGCTGGGCCGCTCGAACGCACCCGTCGCCGGCGCCAGCGCGGGAACTGTCCCAAGGTCCGAGGGCGAGCACGAGGGTGCGGGCGTCCTCGGCGTCCTCCCGCGCGACCCAGCAGCGCCAGCCGGCCTGGCACTCCTCACTGGCGCCGAACACGACCCGCACCGGCGCGCCATCGACGAGCCAGGCGCGGGCCGCGGCGCGATCGCTCACGCGCAGGAGTGCGCGCACGGACCGACCAAAGCGGCGGCCCTGGCTCGTCTCGGCGTAAGCAACGATCGGTGCGGCCGACGCCCAGGCGAGCGCCGACGCAGCGCTGAGCGGCGCGACCAGATCCCGGCGGCGGGCCGGCACCGTACCCACCCGCGCCACGACGCAGCCATCGCCCCCCGGAGGCAAGCGGGCGGCGAGCTGCGAGGCCGCATCCTCCACCCGAGCGCCCGTCACCGCAGGCGCAGGGCCAGGGCGGCGGGGGCCGCAGGCCGTCGCGGCGAGCGCGACGACCGCGACGACGATCCCGTGACGCACGACCCAAGCATATACCTCGTGCCGCCCTGCAACCGTCTCGCCCTTCCGACGTAGCCGAGATGAGTCCTCCAACGGACTATCGGGCCGCCGTCCACGAGCTCTACGCCGAGGCCGCGACGACCCCCCAGCCCACCTCTGCTGTGCCCGCCGTCTGGGCGGCGCACGCATAACGAGACAGCCGAAGCGCTCGAGCGCCTCGGCTGTGACGATCTTTGGGTCACACCGCCCACCTGGCACTACGCCGGAGGCGGGTGCTGCTGAGCTCAGCCAAAGAAGAAGGCGATCTCCTTGGCCGCGTTCTCTGCCGAGTCGGAGCCGTGCACGGAATTCTCGCCGACGTCCTTGGCGAACGCCTTGCGGATCGTCCCTTCCTCAGCCTCCGCGGGGTTCGTGGCGCCCATGACCTGGCGGTACTTGGCGACGGCGTCCTCCCCTTCGAGCACGCTCACCACGACGGGACTGCGGGTCATGAACTCGACGAGCTCACCAAAGAAGGGGCGCTCCTTGTGGATGGCGTAGAATTCCTCGGCCTGGGGCTTGGTGAGATGGAGCATCTTCATCTCCACGATGCGCAGTCCGGCCTTCTCGATCATCGCGAGGATCTCGCCGATGTGCTGACCCTCGACGGCGTCGGGCTTGATGATGCTGAGCGTACGTTGCGTGGCCATGTCTCGTCCTCTCGGGGTGTCTCCCCCCTGCATTCGGCGGGCCTTTAGCCCCCGCGCCGGTTCCACGCAAGAGATCCGCGAAGAAAGGGCCGAGGCGCACGCTCCGGCCCTCTCCATGCGCGGAAGGACGGTCAGACGAGGTCCGCGACCGCGGCGGCTTCTTCTGCGAGCTCCTTGGCCGTCGCGTCCATCTTCCGGCGGCTGTAGTCGTCGATCTCCAGGCCCTCGACAATGCTCCACTGGCCTTCCCTGCACGTCACGGGCATGCCGTAAATCAGTCCCTCGGGCACGTCGTAGTGCTTGCCGTCCGCACACACCGCCATCGACACCCAGTCGCCCTCCGGCGTGCCGCACCACCAGTCGTGGATGTGGTCGATGGCCGCGTTGGCTGCGGAGGCCGCCGACGACTTGCCCCGCGCTTCGATGATGGCCTTGCCGCGCTGCTGCACCGTCGGAATGAAGGTCTGGTCGATCCACTCCTGGGAGACCTGCTCGGCCACGCTCTTGCCACCGACCTCGGCGTGAAACACGTCCGGATACTGAGTCGCCGAGTGGTTTCCCCAGATGGTCATCTTCTTGACCTCGGTCACCGGTACGCCGAGCTTGTGGGCGACCTGACTCATCGCTCGGTTCTGATCGAGGCGCACGAGCGCAGAGAAACAGCGCTTGTCGAGATCCGGCGCGTTCTTCATGGCGATATAACAGTTCGTGTTCGCGGGGTTGCCCACGACACAAATCTTCACGTCACGCCTGGCGTGGTCGCTCAGCGCCTTGCCCTGCGCCGTGAAGATCGGGCCGTTCTTGCGCAGCAGATCCTTGCGGAGCATGCCCGGTCCGCGGGGCATCGCCCCAACCAAGAGCGCCACGCTCGTGTCCTTGAAGCCCACGTTCGGATCGTCGGTGGCCTCCATACCCGCCAGCAGCGGGAAGGCGCAGTCGTCGAGCTCCATCATCACACCCTCCACGGCCTTCATGGCCGGAGCGATGTCGATGAGCTGCAGGATCACGGGCTGGTCCTTGCCCAACATGTCGCCGGCGGCGATGCGGAAGAGCAGGCTGTAACCGATCTGACCGGCGGCACCGGTGACCGCGACGCGGACGGGTTCCTTCATGGGAGGCTCCTCGAATCTCGAAAAAGGGTTGAGTGCGGCGGACCCTACCCGATCCCCTCCCCGCCTTCCAGGTCGGCCACCTGCTCGCGAAGCCACCCCAGATACGACGAACTCCCGGCCTCGATGGGGACGCCGATCAGCTCCGGGACCTCGTAAGGGTGCGCCGCGGCGACCCACTCGGACAGAGCGGCGAAACGCTCGGAGGTGGTCTTGATGAGCAGCTGGACCTCGCCTTCGTCTTCGACGCGGCCCTTCCATCGATAGAACGAGCGGATCGACGGTATGAGGCTGACGCACGCCGCGAGGCGCGCGTCGACGAGGCCCCGGGCGAGAGAGGCGCCGACCTCCTCGCTGGGCGCGGTGCACAAAACCAGCAGCGCGGTCATGCCCGCGAGGGTGTCACAAGCCGACCACGTAGGGCGCGTCGCCCGTGCGGACGATCACCACGCCGCGGTGTCGCCAGCCTTCGACCAAGAGGAACAGCACTCGCCGACCTCGGGGCGTGAAGGTGAAGGTGACCGCCCAGTCCTCCGGGCGGAGACCTTCAGCTCGCAGCGCCGGGCGGTCGCGGAGAGGCTCGATGCGCACCGAGCTCAGGTCGACGATCGCCTCCAGCGGCATGTCCGTGCCGAGGTTGCGCCGCCGAGGACCGTGCAGCATGCGCGCGACCACGTCCGAGCGGGTAGCGACCGTCCGACCACGCCCGGGCCGCGTGACCACGACCTGCTCGGCCAGTAGGCCGGTCATCGCTGCCTGGTCACCACGCAGGAGGGCCTCGAGCATGCGGAGTGCGAGGACC
>JALVDI010000135.1 GCA_027009115.1 Polyangiaceae bacterium
GGAGCTCATGGGCGGCTCGCTGGACCTGGAGAGCGAACCCGGGGTGGGGACGACCTTCCGCGTCGAGCTTCCCTTCGTCATCGCCCGGGACGCGGTGGAGGACGAGGGCGCCGAGCTGCTCGCCCGCAGGCGCGTGCTCGTGATCGACGACAACGCGACCAACCGGCTCGTGCTCGGCGAGCAGCTCGCGGCCTGGGGCGGCGAGCCGACGACCGCCGAGGGGCCTTCGTCGGGGCTGGCGGCGCTCGGCGAGGCGGAGGCTGAAGGCAGGCCCTTTGACCTGGTGATCCTCGACTACACGATGCCCCAGATGAACGGCGTGCAGCTCGCCGAGCGCATCCGCGAGCGTGCCCACGTGCCGCCGATGGTGCTGCTGAGCAGCGGGGCGCCGACGGAAGCCGAGATCCGCGGCGCCGGTATTGCGGCGTGGGCGAGCAAGCCGCTCCAGCGCAGGACGCTGCTGCGCGCACTGAGGGTGGCGTTGCGGGTGGCGCCGGAGTCGGACGCGCCTTTGCGGGTCGAGACACGGCCGCGGGGGCTCTTGCTCGTCGCCGAGGACAACCCGACCAACCAGGAGGTCACCACGGCGCTGCTGCGGGT
Organism: Polyangiaceae bacterium; assembly: GCA_027009115.1. Lineage (GTDB taxonomy): Bacteria > Myxococcota_A > Polyangia > Polyangiales > Houyiibacteriaceae > JALVDI01. The sequence goes on from JALVDI010000135.1 coordinate 601, forward strand.
CCTCGGTTTCGAGTGCCGCCTGGCGAACAACGGCGCCGAGGCGGTGACGTTGCTCCGGGAGGGGCTTCAGCCGCGGGCCGTGCTGATGGACTGCCAGATGCCGGTGATGGACGGGTACACCGCCGCCGAGACGATTCGCGCCGACGAGGCCGCGAGCGGCCGGCCGCGCGTTCCCATCGTGGCGGTGACCGCCCACGCGCTGGCCGAGGAGCAACAGCGCGCGGCGGAGGCCGGGATGGACGCCTACGTGACCAAGCCGATCGTGCTTCGCGAGCTCGACGAGGCGCTCTCGCGGCTGCTCGGTGAAGAGCCTTCGGTGCAGAGTGGGCCGCCTCCCGCGCCCGTCGACGAGGGCGGCGTCCTCGATCCGAGCGCGCTCGCGAGCTTGCGCGAGCTGGGCATCGTAGAGAGCGTTTGCGCCACCTTCCGCAAGGACGCCTCGGGGCTCCTCGACGCGCTCCAGAGCGCCCTGGTCGAGCTGGACGCCGAGGCGCTCCGCCGAGCCGCGCATACCTTGAAGGGAGCGAGTCGTTACGTCGGCGCGCGTCGCGTGGCGCAGCGGGCCGGGGCGATCGAGCGGCAGGCCGGGCAGGGCGCTCTGGCCGAAGCGGAGCTGCTCGCGCTCGATCTCCAGGAGCTGATCGACGAGGCGCTCGAAGCCCTCGACCGCGAGGGAGGCGCCGGCGCGGAGCCCGATTCTGGCGCGGTGGCGTCGGTGGATGCGTGAAGTCCAGGGGCGCTTCGTGAGAAGCTGAGTCATGCCGGAGATCCGTTTCAAGCGCCATGACGCCGAGGTCACGGTCGAGGTCAGCACCGAGCGACGAGTGGCCGCGCCCATCCCCGACGAGCCGCCCGAGCACCGCCACCCGGCGCTCTGCCACGACGCGCCGAGCACCATGCACGACGACGGGGCCTCCACTGACGCCTCGCCCTTCGGAGGCCCCCTGGGGGCCCGTGGGACTTCGCGCAGCTGGCTCGAACGCGAGCGAAGCGCTGCGGGTCTCTGCCCGGCTTTCGTCTTCCACGGCACGACGATGTTCACCGTTTCGTTTTCGTTCCGCGCCAACGCTCTCGTCGCTTTCGACGAGGATCTCCGCGTCATCGACGCTCTGGAGGTGCCCCGCCGGTCGATCGACTGGAGTCGACTGTTCAGCGATGGGGTGAGCGTCGAGGCGGTCACCCGCCGGTTGTTTCGGGACACTTCCGGGGGCGCGTACTTCTTCGTCGAGAAGGACGGCCGGGTGGTGCTTCCGGCGGCGGACAACACCATGTGGCGGGTGCGGCTCGTCGACGGGAAGCTCCGGCGGGAGGACCGCTGGGACTTCAATCCCTCCGAAGGTGGTCCCCACGCCGGACCGAGGTTGCCGAAGCCGGCGTTTGGTGATGCGGTCTGCGCCGACGAAGGCGTCTGCATCGATCATGCGGCCCAGCATCGGGTCATCTCGGCGCTGCCGACCTGGGACGGCTCGGGCTATTGGTTCGCGACGAACCTGGGGCTGGTCGGGGTCGTGACGCCGCCCCCCGCTGCGTCGGTCACCTACCTCGACCTGAACGACCCGCGGGACAACCCCTGGGCGCGCTCACAGCAAGACGAGCGCATCCAGAACTCCTTTTCCGTCGGCGCGAAGGGGGCCTTCGTCGTCTCCGACTACGCGCTCTATCGCTTCGTGCTCGAGGGGGGGCGCGTGCACATCGCCTGGCGTCTCGCCGTGCCGCGGACTGTCGGGGCAGGGCCCAAGCCGGGCCACGTCGGCATGGGCTCGGGGACGACGCCGACCCTCGTGCGCGACGACTACGTGGCCATCACCGACGCCGGCGAGATGATGAAGGTCATCCTGTGTTCCCAGGACGAAGGCCCCGACCGCAAGCCACGCACGGTGAGCACCCACTTTGCGTTCGAGGGCTCGACCGAGAGCGCCTGCGAGAACTCGCTCGTCTCCTTCGGCAACTACCTCGTCGTTGGCAACACCTACGGCTATGTGACGCCCTTCGAGCGCAAGGAGCGGGATCCGGACGTCGTCGGCCTCGAAGGCTACGAGATCGTCGGCGGCGGTAAGCTCGTGCGCCGCTGGGCCTCGCCCATCAACGTCATGAGCGCGCCCCCCAAGCTCGGCCGACGCAACGCCACGCTCTACGCCTACACGCTGAACGACGAGGAGCAATGGACGATCCGTGGTCTCGACCCCTGGAGCGGCGACGAGGTCTTTCGCGGCGTGGTGGCCTCCGGCGACAGGCGGGACCGGGACAACGCCTGGGGCACCATCGCGCTGGGACCGGGCGACCAACTCTACGTGGCGCAGTGGAGCGGGCTGCTGAGGGTCGCGGACCGCTGAGGGGCGCGCGCCGCCTCGGTCCGATCTCGGCCGTGGGATGAGCGCCGCGGGTCGCGGATCGGAAGCCGGGGCGCCTCAGGCTCCCGGCGGTGGCGGCGGCGTGGTCTGCTCCAGCAGCCAGGCCTCGCTCGAGAGGAACTCGATGCCGTCCACCTCGGTCTTGTCGGCGAGGTCCGGATGGTCCGTGATCACGCGCTGTGCTCCGCAGGCCTTGGCGGCCCCCACGAGGGCGTCGACCCAGGCATCGGGGCCGTGGTCCAGGTCTTCGGCGACCACCTCGACGAACTGCCGGATCGTGTCCATTTGTCGTGCGACGGCGTCGGGCTTGAAGGCGTCGAGGTTGCTGAGCATCGCCTCGATGCGGGCGAGGATCCACGCGGTGGTCTTCGTCTTCTTCTTGTTCGGGCCGAGCACGCGGCGGATCACGTGCTCCGGCGGTGAGCCGAGGGCCACGGAGGCGTTCACGTACACGTCGGGGCCGAGGATGAAGTCGCTAGCCATCCCCCCGATTGTCGAGGGTGGAGCGCGCGGGTCAAGGCCGAAGTTCCTGTCAGTCCGCCCCGGGCTCGATCGTCGGTCAGCTATGGCGAGTGGAGACGAAGATGTGTCGCGGGACTGCGGGACGCGGACGGTTGCCCTGGAGCTGTACCGTCTCCCTCTCGCCGTCGCTTCCGATGGGCTCGTTTCGCTCCGGCTCCTCGCCGAGCTCGAGAGCGTGCGCGCGGCCCGGATGGATCGCCGAGTCTTCGTCGTGATCGTGAGCGGTCCGGGACACCGGCGCGCTCAGACCCAAATGCTGGAAGTCGGGAGCGCGGCTCCGGACCCGAGGCAGCTCCCCGTCGCCCTCGTCATCGGTCGGCATTCGCAGTGCGATCTGCGCGCAGGCCTGGACGCCTGTTTGCGGCACGCGCTGCTGATGGCGCACCCACCCCGCGGGGGGGAGCCCTCGTTCGTCGAGGGGATCGACCTGGCGACGGGGATCGGTCTCGGTGTGGGCGCGCCCGAAGGGGCTTCGCGGGTCGTGGCGCCCCGCGCGCTGCGCTTTGGGGTCGGGAGCGATACGGTCCTGGCGTTCCTCGCGGAGCCCGGCGAGCCCCTCTTTCCCGAGGGGCCCGAGGCGGCCGTCGAGCAGCTCGACGAGGGCTCGGACCCGGGTGGGGCGTTTGTTCGTATGCCGGCAGCGCACCGCGCGTTGGTGCGGGGTGGGCCGATGCTTCCGCCGACGCGAGGCTTCGTCGTGGAGAGCAACATCGTCTTGAAAACGGACGCCGGCTACGAGCTCTTGGTCGGCAGCGCGCAGCTCGATCGGGGCGCGCTGCTAGGTCGTTACGAGCGCTGCTTTGGTCACCAGGACTTCGAGGGGCACACCGAAGTGTCGCGGGTGCACGCGATGGTCCTGCGGCGCGGAGGGCGCAACTTCGTCGTCGATTGCGCCTCGTTGAACGGGACGGCGCTTCAGCGGGCGGACGGCGCGATCGTGGAGCTGGGGCCCGGGCACCGTGTCGCGTCCATCGCCACGGACGACGAGCTCCGGATCGGCGGTTTCAGGATCCATCTGGGATCGCGATCGGAGCGACCGGGTGCGGGGTAGGGTGTCGGCAGTCCGCCCCAGCACCGTCCATGATGGACGCAGCGCTCCCGGCGACGGGGCCGTCACTCGCCTCCGTCTCCGTTGCCTCCGTCTCCGTTGCCTCCGTCTCCGTTGCCTCCGTCTCCGTTGCCTGCGTCTCCGTTGC
>JALVDI010000136.1 GCA_027009115.1 Polyangiaceae bacterium
TGGTGGACAAAACCGGAACGCTCACCGAAGGGCAACCGGCGCTCGTCGCGGTCGAAGCCGCCGATGGCGTGGACGAGACCGAGCTCTTGGGCTTGGCCGCGGCTCTCGAGCGTGGCAGCGAGCACCCGCTTGCCGAAGCGATCGTTCGGGGCGCCGAGGAGCGAGGCCTGGCGCTCGGCGACGCGCGAGACTTCGCCTCGGTGACGGGCAAGGGCGTCCGCGGCAAGGTTGAAGACCGCGAGGTCGCCATCGGCAACGCCGCCCTGATGGCCGAGCTCGGCGCCCAGCTCGGGAGCTTTCAGGCGCGCGCCGAAACGCTCCGAGGTCAGGGGCAGACGGTGATGTTCGTCGCCGTCGACGGCTCCCTCGCGGGCATTCTGGGCGTGGCCGACCCCATCAAGGCCAGCACCCCCGAGGCCATCGCCGCCCTGCACGGCGAAGGTCTGCGCATCGTCATGCTCACCGGCGACAGCGAGACGACAGCGCGGGCGGTCGCGGCGAAGCTGGGCATCGACGACGTCGTCGCCGGCGTGCTGCCGGACGAGAAGGCTGCGAAGGTCGAGGCGCTCCAGCGCGAGGGGAACGTCGTCGCGATGGCCGGCGACGGAATCAACGATGCGCCAGCGCTGGCGCGGGCGGACGTCGGCATCGCGATGGGCACCGGCACCGACGTCGCGATGGAGAGCGCGGACCTGACCCTGGTCAAGGGCGACCTCCGCGGCATCGTCCGGGCACGCAAGCTCTCGCGCAAGACCATGGCGAACATTCGGCAGAACCTGTTCTTTGCGTTCGCCTACAACACCTTGGGAGTGCCCATCGCCGCCGGGGTGCTCTACCCGTTCGCGGGCATCTTGCTCTCGCCCATGTTCGCGGCCGCGGCGATGAGCCTGAGCTCGGTCTCGGTCATCGGCAACGCCCTACGGCTGCGGAAGGTGGAGCTGTGACCGAGGCGAACCAGAGCGAGCCCGAGTCCCGCCCCGCGGTGCTCGTGGATCCAGCGCAGACGGGCAGAGCGCCTGGGGCGCACGGTTTTTGTCGAGAGAGAACGGAGAGGCTCCGATACGCCATCGCGCTCGCGGTCGCCGTCGCCGGCTGCACGCCCGGGCGGGAGCCCACCGAGATTCGAGCGCGCCCCTCAGCAGCTGCGGAAGAGACGGCGGCGAACCGACGGCCGCGGGGCGAGTTCGAACGCGAGCTGGCCGCGGCCTACCCCGCGTCGCCGCCGCGCGCGACCGAAACGCGGGAGTTCGAACTGCGAGCGGCGCCCGGAACGACTCAGCAGTTCGACGGTCGTCTGCTCGACGTCTGGGCTTACAACGGACAGGTGCCGGGTCCCGTTCTTCGTGTCCGGCTCGGGGAAGAGGTCGTCGTTCGTTTCCGCAACGACCTTCCGCAGCCGACGACCATCCACTGGCACGGCGTGCGGGTGCCGAACGCAATGGACGGTGTCCCCGGTGTGACCCAGGATCCGATCCCACCGGGGGGGTCGTTCACCTACCGTTTCGTGCCAAAGGACGCCGGGACCTTCTGGTTCCATCCCCATGTTCGGGGCGCCGAGCAGGTGGAGCGGGGGTTGTATGGAGTCTTGATCGTCGACGATGCCCGGACGCTCCCTTACAGCCGAGACGAGGTGTGGGTCCTCGACGACTGGCGTCTCGGTCGGGACGGACAGATCGACCGGCGTTTCGTCACGCGACACGACCTTGCGCACGATGGCCGGTGGGGGCAGCTCGTCACGGTCAACGGTGACATGGCCCAAGAGCTGCGCGTTCGTCCCGGCGCGCGCTTGCGCCTACGGCTGGTCAACACATCGAACGGGCGCGTGTATCGCCCCGACTTCGGCCGCCTGGAGCCCCGCGTCATCGCCGTCGACGGGATGTACACAGCTCGTCCGATCCCGCTCGATGGCTTCGAGCTTGCGCCAGGAAACCGTCTCGACCTCGACCTTGTCATTCCTGCAGATGGAGCCGGTCGGAGCTATCCGATCATCGATCGCTTCACCCGCCGACCGTTCGGGCTGGCGACGATTCGAGTCGAGGGGGAGCCCGTGTCGACGCCAGACTTCGAGCCCCCGTCGAACCCCCATGTGCCCGAGTGGTCGGGCGCCCTGGATCGACCGGTAGATGCGACCTACGTCCTCAACGCGCGGCGTGGCGGCCCTCATGGGATTCAGTGGACGATCAATGGGCGTCCGTGGGGCGAGCACGAAGTGACCGAGTTGGAGGGAGGGCGCTGGGTGCGGATTCGCTTCCGGAACGACTCCGGCAGGCTTCACCCGATGCACATCCATGGCCAGTTCTTCAAGGTGATCGCGCGCAACGGCCAACCGCTCGACGTCCCCTACTTCCGCGACACGGTCCTGCTCCACGGGCGTGAAACGATCGACGTGGGAATGGTTCCCGTGGACTGGGGACGATGGATGATGCACTGCCACATCCTCGAGCACGCCGAGTCGGGAATGATGACCGAAGTGAGGGTCGGGGACTGAAGACGGTCACCGCGGCAAGACCGCGACGGCGCTCGGCATCGGGACCAACACGCTGTGGCGTCGGCTCAAGAGGTGCGGAGCCTCGGCTGAAGAATGAGCCGAAGGCGGCGTCAGCGACGCCGACGAGGGTCAAAGTTTCTTGTGGGCACCGTCGCAGTAGGGGCCGTCGGCGGTTCGTTTGCACGCGCAGAGGGCAAAGCGGCGCTTGGCGGCAACGGTGAAGGCGAGCGGCTCGAACTCCGTGCCCTGGTGGGAGCCGTCGCAGAAGGGCTGCTCCTTCGAGCGCCCACAGCGGCACCAGTAGTACGTGCCCGGTTCGAGTTCGAGGACGACGGGGCGGGTGTCGGCGACATCCGGTTCAGACATGGGGCTTCCTCCAAAGCTGCGCCTGAGTGGGCGTCTGGGTTCGCCCTCGGCGCGCACGAGTCTAGCAGCGGGCCGGCGGAAAGCGTGCCGAACGTCGATTCCTGGACAGCCCGCCCCGGTATCGACGGCCAGCGCGGCGCCGCGCAGGGCAGATGCAGAGGGGCCGGAGCAGGCAACGACCGAAGGTGCCGGCCCGGTGCACGAAGGGCTCGCCTGCGGTGACCATCACCAGGGAACGCTCCAGTCGATGGGAGGCGTGGGCAGTCGATCCCGGCGCGTGTACACCGGCGCCACCTGGCGTCTTCCGGGTGCCAGAACCTGCACCGGACGCGGCGGCGGCATGGCCTCGACGACGTCCCGGGCGCGCCGCCGAAGCTCGCGCAGGTCCAGCAAGGCCCGGGGCTCGTCCTCCGGATCCGGCGCCGAGTCCTGCCGCCGCTCACGCTCGCTCCCACCGCTTGCCCCGACGGCGGCCGCGACGGCCTGGCGAACTTGCGCGCGGTCGAGCTCCGCATCGCGTGCCGTACCCGCTGGGTCGAGCTCCCAGCCGGGCCAGGGGCCGTAGTCGGCGCGCTGGCCTGGGCGGCTTCGGTCGATCCAGAACGCGGCCCGGTCGCGCACGTCGATATGGGTGAACGTGCTGCGCGGATAGTAGCCCACGCCGGTGTTGGCCAGCAGCCGGGCGAAGCGTGCCACCTCCGCTCGCTCGACACCCTCGATCTGGAGGTCGAGGGCCTTTCCTACGCGGTGCCGGCTCCCTCGATTGGCGTTCGGTCGATACCCCGAGACGATGACGAAGCGGCGACCGGGCCACCGGTCCGCGAGCGCCTGGAGGCGCGTCAGCAGTCCAGGGTCCAGCCGTCGATGCCGGGCCGTGAGCCAACCGCGGCGGCTGGGGTGGGCACGGGCGTAGGCAGCGATCGCTGCGTCGGAGGGCGGCGGCGTCCGCCAGGCGCGGGCCAGGACGCTCAGGGGGACGACGGCATCGGGGTTGGGGCTTCCGTCGCACCGGGTGAGGGCGATCCGGACGCGCTCCCGCGGCCGCCGGAAGTGCGTGATCTCGACGGCCTGGCGCAAGCAGGGGCGACTCGCGCGCTCGGCGACCGGCTCGGCCTGGGCCGTCGCCGCGGCCGCCAAGAGCCCCACTAGGATCGCAAGGCGCACCGGATCCAGATAGGTTGGGCCGTCGCGGGCGGTCAAAAAACACGCGTGATACGTCTTGGCCCATGGAGGAGCTCCGTCTACGACCCATCGGCTGGGTCTCGAGCCCGTTTCGTCAGCGCGCCGAAGCGCCACGACAGCCCCGCGCGGCTGCCGACGCGCGCGCTACCCTGACCCTGCGAGCCGACCTCCGCGACGCCGTCGCCGACCTCGAGAGCTGGCGATACCTGTGGGTCCTGTTCTGGTTTCATCGCAACCAAGGGTGGCGGCCCAAGGTGCGGCCGCCGCGCAGCCCGAGGCGCAAGAAGATCGGTGTCCTGGCGACCCGTTCGCCCCACCGACCGAACCCCCTCGGGCTCAGCGTCGTGCGGCTCGAGCGCGTCGAGGGGCGGGTGCTGCACATCGCCGAAGTGGACCTGCTCGACGGGACGCCGGTGCTCGACATCAAACCCTACGTCGCCTGGGCCGACGCCATCCCCGACGCCGGCGACGGGTGGCTCGCCGAACGGCCTGCCGACCCCGCACCGAGCTGGACGGTGGCCTGGTCGGACCCGGCCGCAGCCGCCCGCGACTGGCTGAGCGAACGGGGCGTCGACCTCGGCGCGCGGGCAGAGCGGGCCCTGGCCCTCGGGCCGCATCCACA
>JALVDI010000137.1 GCA_027009115.1 Polyangiaceae bacterium
CGGTCCGGCGGTCGCCAACCCTTCGAAGACCTCCGGCAGGGCCAAGAACATGAGGGCATGGCCTGTCGCGTCGAGGTCGACGAAGATCGGGTGGTGCTCGCCAGCGGCGACGAGCTGCGCGAGCTTGTGCAGGGTCACGACCTCGGCGACTGCCGGCGCCGCGCGGAAGAAGCGCGCCAAGGTCGGATTGGACACGATGCGTCCGGCAAGGCGACGGACGCGTACCTGCCCGGCGACGTAGTCGAGCAGCGCGTCCTCGAGGGCCATGTTCATCGCCGAGACCCCGCCGCCGACCTCGCGAGGCTCGTAGCCGACCGGAACGCCGAAGAGAGACTCCATCGTCGCCCGGTGCCCGAGCTCGACGACGAGGGGACGGTGCCCCTGGGCCGCGGCTCGCAGCGCCATGGCGGCCACCACCGTCGACTTGCCGACGCCGCCCTTGCCCGTGAAGAGCTGCAGGCGGTGGCCGAAGGGGTCCATGGGCGGCCAAAGATGCGCCCGGCCTCCGGGGACGGGGAGGACCTCGCCGCAGGCCTCGATCGGGCCCATCGTGTGCACGGGGATGGCCGGCCCGTTCAGATGATCTCCAGGAGGCAGGTCGAGCTGCATCCATCGCCGTCGTCGCGGTTGCCGTCGTCGCACTCTTCGAGCACGTCGACGGTGCCGTCGCCGCAGCGCTGCTCGCACGCGACGTGGACGCTCAGGCGCCCCTCGGTGTCGGCGCTAGCACGCGCGCAGAGTTCGGGGCAGAGCTCGATGCGGGTGCCGCTGACATAGAAGCCGTTGGGGACGCACTCGGAGGCATCGGCCACTCGACGGAGCGACATCGGGTCTTCGCTCCCCGGCGTGTAGAGGACGACGACGCGCTCGAAGTCCGGGGTCTCGCCGCCGGGCGGGCGCTGGGGCTCGTAGGTGCAGGCGAGGGCCACACCACGCACGACGTCCTCGGCGATTTGTTCGAAGATCACGTCGAAACTGTCGTTGTTGCAGAGCGGAAAGCGGAGCCCGCCGGTGAGGACGCTCAGCTCTTGGTAGTCGAGCCCCGGGTTGACGCTGCCGGGGGAGCACCGCCTGTCTTGGACCGGCTCCGTCGGAGGCCAGGCCGCCGTGGGCGGGTCGTTCTCCGCCATGCCCACGATGCTGTGGAACACGTAGTTGCGCTCTTCGGGGGTGCCGAAGTCGGAGCCTCCGTCGAGGTTGCGGAGGGCAAAGAGCTGCCTCTCGAAGTCGGTGTAGGGCATGGCGGAGCCGTCGTCGGTGATCTCCAGGAAGGCGCGCTTGGCGCCGGGGCGCAGCCACTGCCGCCATCCCTCGGGTGCCAGACCTCGGGCGTCCGGCTGGTCGTAGGTGGCGAGGATGCGGCGCAAGGAGTTGTGGCTGCCGACGCGCACGTCGTAGTGGAAGAAGCGCGGGCCGGGGATCGGGTCACCTCGCGAGCCACTGGTGCAGTCGGGGATCCCGCTCAGGGGCATCCCGATGCACACTCCGTCGGAGGCGTCGCCGCCCCTGTCGCGGTACTCCGCGAGCAGGATGACCCGGTAGTCCACCGACTCGGCGTCCAGGATCCGTGCGAGGTTTTCGTCGATGTTGCGCTCCACGGCCTCGATCTCGCCGTTCATCGACCCCGAAGAGTCGATGACGAGGATGATGTCGATGGGCACGCGTACGAGGCTCGCCTCGGCGGAGGTGTCGGCGCAGGCGCTGTCTGGGGTCGTGGGGTCCGTTCCGAGGAAGACCTCGTCGCCGTCGGGCACGCCGTCCCCGTCCGTGTCCCAGGTCGTGGGGTCCGTTCCTGCGGCGACCTCGTCTCCATCGCTCAGGCCATCCCCATCCGTGTCGGCGTTGTTCGGATCCGTGCCGTACGTCGACTCCTCGCTGTCGGGCAGGCCATCGCCGTCGGTGTCGGGGCCGGCGTCGTGTCCGGCGTCATGAGAGGCGTCCGCTGTCGTCCCGTCGGTCGCGGCGTCTCGTGTTGCGGAGTCGGCCGCCGGGCGGCACGTACCCTCGACGCAGATTTCGTCGGGGGCGCAGGCCTCCGGGCAGGCCGAGCCAGTACCCGCCCCGCCGCATGCCGCCAGTGCCGTACAAAGGTATGCGATGAGCAGGCTTTCTCGAAGGGCGTCGCGGCGCATACCCCCCAGTCTATCAGAGCGGCGTCGGCGCTGTGTCCCGTTCGCGATACGCGCGGACGACACAGCGTCGGTTCTGCTAACCCATGAACTCGAAGTCGTCGGCGTTCAGGGGCTCGGCGCCCTCGCGCGGCGTCTCGTTTTGCCGGAGGTCGGTGAAGGACGAGCGTTTGGGCATGCCGAGGACCTCGGCGCAGACCTCGACGAGGCCTATCGCGCGCATGGTGATGATGTCGGCGGCCTCCGGATCCTTCGAATCCGGGAACACACCACGATCGACGAGCGCGGCGGCGGCGCCCGCCTCGAGGAGAGCGGTCGCGGTCTCTACGTCGACGCAGCCCGAGGCGGCGAGAGGCTCGCCAGGGAAGGTGCGGGCGATGCTCTTGAAGTAGGCGTCGGGACGGGCCATCGCTCCCGCTGGGTGCACGCTCACGAGGTCGGCTCCCAATGCGAGGGCGCGATGAACCTCCGACGGGGTGGTGGCGCCCACGATCGTAACGAGGCCGCGGCTCGTGGCCGCGGTCACGATCGCCTCGTCGACGACGGGTGTGATGACGAACTCGCCCCCGGCGGCGACGGCGATCGAGACGTCTTCCGGTTGCAGCACGCCACAGATCCCGACGACGAGACCCTCGACGTCGTCCAGGTCCGAGACCAACTCGGTCACGTTGGGCAACTGCGCAGGGATCGCCAGCAGCTCGATGCCTCCTTTTGAGACGGCCATCGCCCACTCGAACACGCGGTCCGGCGCGGCGCCCTCCATTACGGCGATGAGGCCTTGCTCACGGATCGCGGCGAGGGTCGAAGCCACCGGATCGGAGCGTCCTGCGGAGCGGCGCCTACGTCAAGGGGGCGCCGCTACTTCATCGAGGAGAGGTGGCTGGTGAGCCGCCAGCGAAGGGCCAGCCGTAGGAGCCCCAGGCCCCGCCGGCTGTCGTCGACGACGACCTCGGGCTCCGCGCCACACGCTGCGGTGATGCCCTCCAGGGTGCCGATCACGCCCAGGAGGAAGCCTTCGTCGTGTCGGGCGAGGGTCGGCAAATCCCGCAGCTCGACGACGACGCCGCCCTCGGTGTCCTCGACCATGACGGTCCCCATGTCGCGGAGCGCGAGGGTCCAGGCCAGCGGGAAGCGGTGCAGGAGGCGTTCGGGGTGACCCTGCACCAGCCGACCTCGGGTGATCGGTGCGAACAAGGGGCGGTCGAGCAGCTGTTGGGCGAGCCGGCCGCATCCCCGCCGGTACTCGTCGGGGCCCAGAGTCGCGAGCAACGCCGCGTCGACGTCGAGCTGGTCGCGCATGCTCAGCCACGCCAGCGGGGAGGCGTCGCAGATGCGCTCCCACCTCTGCGCTCCGATGAGGTTGCGCGCTTGGTCGCGCTCGGGTTCGGGGAGTTCGTCGATCCAGCCCAGGAAGGTCTGGATGTAGCTCGCGCGCACTCTCACGAGGAGCGAGTGTAGCGCCTGCGGGGCCGTGCGTCTCCAGGCGCGGGAGCATCTCGATAGGAGGCGCTCCGGCGGAGCCTGCCCGCTCCCCAAGGTGGGGGGATCACGCGGGGGTCAGGCGTTCCCGCAGGTAGCGGTGATCGGTGACGGCCCGACCTTCCACCAAGACGCTGTCGACGCGGGGGATGAGGCCGCTGGCCAGCTGCACGAAGATCGAGTGAAGCTCGGCCCGCTGGCCGCGGATGGGGGTGATGGCACCGGCCCGGCAGCGTCCCGAAGAGTCCTTGACCGCGTGGACCTCGATGGGTCGCTCCGGCAGCGCCCGCAGCCGCAGCTCCACCACGTAGCCGCCCCTGGTTGCGCGGACGCGCTGGCTGGCGATCCCGTAGGCCCGTCGTTCGTGGCGGGCGAGCGGTTCGAGGCGCCCTCCTTCCTCGAAGAGGCGCCAGTAGGGGCGGACCGGCGCCGCACCCTTGGGCCGGCACTCGGCGTCCAAGGACAGCGCGTAGTCCACCCGGTTGCGGTTCTGGCTCTTGGCGATGAAGAAGACGGTTCGGACGTCGTGAGGGCCGAACTCGACCTGAGCGAGCGCCGGGACGGGGCCCAGCGCCAGCGCCAACGCCAGGCTCGCCGTCGTTCGGGTCGAGCTCACTGGATCGCGATCGTGCGGCCGCGCTTGTTGGCGCTCGTGTCCTTGGGGATGCGCACCGAGAGCACGCCCTTGTCCATCGTCGCTTCGATCGCGTCGAGCTTGACGTCCTCCGGCAGCGGGATGGCCCGCTGGAAGAAGCCGTAGGAACGTTCGATGCGATAGCAGCCCTTCTCTTCGCTCTCGGTCTCGTGGCGCTTCTCGCCCTTGATCACGAGCGCTCCGTCCTCCACGGACAGCCCGAGGTCTTCCTTGCTCATGCCCGGGACCTCCAGGGTGACTACGAGGGCGTCGCCGGCATCTACCACGTCGGTCTTCGGCATGAAGACCGGCAGGCTGAAGTCGCCGAACCAGCTCGAGGGCAAGAGCGCGCCGAAGGGATCGACGGGGCGGGCGAGAGCGTCGCCGCGCGGCCCTTCGTCACCGG
>JALVDI010000138.1 GCA_027009115.1 Polyangiaceae bacterium
CGAGTGAGACCTCCACCGGTCGCCGGGTGGACCACGGACAGTCTGCCCCCGAACCCTGCGTGGTGCCGCCGGGCGAGGGGACCCCTGAAGACAGGGCGTTGCCGGGCGTGAGGCGCGAGGAGAGGTATTGGGGCGCGCTGCTAACTATCTAACTAAAGCGCCCGAGCGCGCACGAGCCCTTCGAGCGACCAGAGCCTCGGCGTACCCACGGACTGAGCCCAGCTCGTCACCGAAGAGCTCAGCAGGGCCGCGTCCGCCGTCTTGAGGACCTCTTGGTGGCCACTGAGCCACGCGAGGGCCTCCTCCCAGCCGGGGTTGTGCCCCAGGGCCAGGACGGTCTGCCCATCGCCCCGGGCCGCGAGCGCGAGGCGCAGCTCCTCGACGCCGGCCATGTACAGCTCGTGCCGGAGGATGATCTTCGCCTCGCCGAGCACCGGCCGCATTCGCTCCCAGGTCTCGCGGGTGCGCGCCGCGTCGCTGGAGAGCACCAAGTCCGGTACCCAACCGAGCCGCACGAGCTCGGCGGCCACCTTCGGCGCCGCGCGGCGCCCTCGGCCGTTCAGCGGGCGCGCGTGGTCCGTCGGCGCACCAGACTTCCAGGAGCTCTTGGCGTGCCGCATCAGGACCAGCCGCAGCGACGAGGAGCTCATGGGACCGGCACCATCTCGCCCCAGCCGTAGCGACGGAGGTAGTTGGACCAGACGCCCTCGCACACCGAGTCGTACCGGCACCGGCCACACTCGGCTCGCTTGAGCCGCATGGCTTCGTCAAGGTCGCTGCGGCGTACCTCGACGAGGCCGCCCTCGGAGCGGTCCATCACGGGCAGGCGCCGGTCGTGTCCGCCGTCGCCGCCGTCGTCGGGCTCGTAGTGCTTGTAGGCCTCGACGAAGCCGCGGTTGAAGTCCGGCAGCTCGGTCGTGGTGCACAACGGGATGTCGACGAAGAAAGCCATGACTGGCGCCGGCTCGCCCTCGATGAAGCGCCTGGCCTCGGACGCGATGAGGGAATAGGGCGGGAAGATGCGCTCGAAGTGGGTGTTGGCCCGCCCGTTCGCTTGCATCACGTTGAAGACGACCTGCTGGACCCCGAGCCGGCGCAGGAAGCGATAGATATCACGCAGGTGCGGCAGGTTGCGGCGGGTAAGGACCGTGCTCGTGTGCAGCTCGATTCCATAGGGGATGAGCGCGGCGACGTTTCGGATCCCCGCGACCGTCTGGTCGAACGCGCCGGGGGTCCGCACAAGGGACTCGTGAAGCTTGGCGGTGTGACCGTGAATCGAGATGTAGAAGCGGTTGATGCCCGCCTTGGCGAGGCCGCGAGCATAGCGCCGATACGACAGTGCCCGGGCGTTGGTCATCACGCTGACCCGGCGTACGCCGGCGTCTCGGGCACGGCGGGCCCAGCGCGGCAAGCGTTCGTTGAGGGTCGGCTCACCGGAGGTGAAACAGAGCTCCTCGCAGGGAGCGCTGTCGGCGAGGATCTTCGCGACAAGGGCGTCGTCGGTCTTCGAGTTGAGGACCTTCCGCCCCTCCCGGTCCTCCTCCATGCAGAAGATGCAGTTGTTGTTGCAGACGGCGCCCGTGAGGACGTGCACGCGCTCGGTCTTGGCGGAGATGCGCGCGTCGATGGACGGGGCGAGCGGCAAGGCGCGACGGGGCTTGCCCGCCACCATCACCAGCTGCCGTGGCTGCCGTGGCTGCCGTGACTGCCGTGGCTGCCGTGGCTGCCGTGACTGCCGTGGCTCCCGTGACTGCCGTGGCTCCCGTGGCTCCCGTGGCTCCCGTGACTGCCGTGGCTGCAGTGCTGGGCGCCGCGCTGGGCGCCGGGCGCGCCAACCCCCTCGTCCGCGTTCAACCGAGCCCGCTCGGAGATCTCCTTCTGCTCGGCACTGAGACAGCCGGCGACGTCGCGGTCGAAGCGTGGAAGCTCCTCGTCCCAGTCGTCGTCCCAGTCGTCGTCCTGCCGCCCGTCGCCTGCCATGGTCGACCCCTAGCCTAGCAGCCTCTCCGGAAAATGGCGCGGGGAGATTCCAGGCGACCGCTGCCCTCCCGCGTAGCGACGGGACGACCCGGGCCCAGCGACTCAGGCCCCATGCAGGAAATGCTCGCGGGGTCGGATCGTGGTCCAACGCTCGAGGATCGCGCGCGTCTCGGCGTCGCCCTCGGCGAGCTTGGCGAAGAGGTAATCCTGGATGCCTTTGTGGACCTGGCAGAGGGTCGACTCGCGCATGCGTCCGAAGATCGATCCCTGCGTCTTGTGGCTGTGCACCGGGGGCACCCCGCAGTAGAGCTGGTAGGCGCAGTCGTTGCAATCCGGTAGCCCAGCGAGCTGCCCGGCGATCACGACGGCACGCACCGTCGGGTGCCCGACGACGTCCCGGTAGCTCGACGTGTGGACATCCCCGAGGCGGAAGGAGTCGTCGCCCATCTCGTGCAGCATCCGGCCCTCGTCGCAGGTGAAGATCTGCCCATCGTAGTTGTAGGCGAGCTGCCCGATGCCTGCGCCGGCGGGCTGCCGGATGTCGAGAAAGTTCGGGTCCTCCCCGCGGAGGATCTTCGTGAGGAAGATCGCCGCATAGCGCTCGAGGATCTCGACGCCCTCGCGGTTGAGCTCGATGACATAATCGACGGCGCGCCGGTAGTACTCCAGGTACTCCTCGCGCGGATAGTCGATGCGGTCGCCGGTCTTGTCCGCGAAGCCGAAGGGGTCGAGGGGCCGCAGGAAGAGCGCCCGGCAGCCGAGGTCGACGTAGGTGTCGACCAGCTCCTTCCAGCGCGGGAGCAGGGCGCGGGTCGTCGTGACGAGCGCCTCGACGTGGTAGAGGGTCTCGTCCAGGCCCATCTCTCGGTAGCGCTCGTTGATGCGCCGCGTCCACTCGAGGGTGAGGGCGTGCCCGCTCTCGCCGTAGGCCTTGGGCAGCTTCCGCATCTGGTCGTGCACGTCGGCGGGCCCGTCGATGCTCGTGCAAATCTGCACGCGGCGGTCGATGAGGTAAGCGAGCTTCTCCTCGTCCATGAGGGAGAGGTTCGAGACGAGGGTGAACTCGAGCTCCTTGCCGAGGTTCGCATTGCGCTCCAGGGCGTACTCGATGACGTGCTTCATGACGTCGAAGGCCACCAGCGGCTCTCCGCCCTGGAACTCGATGGTCACCGAGGGGTTGGTCGTGGAGAGGGCGAAGTCGACGCACTTCTCGGCGACCTCGGGGGTCATGTCGGTGTGGACGGCGTCCATATTGGCCCGCGACGCGTGGCAATAGACACAGCTCGTGTTGCACCGGAGCGTCACGACGAAGACGTGGAGGTTCGGTCCCGCGCCCACGAAAGAGCGGCGCGCGCGGAGCATCTCCGCCGCCGCCGGCACGTCGAAGGAGTCCGCCAGGAGGTTGGCCCCCGCGAGCTTCTCGAAGAGAGGGCTGCCCTCCTCGACCTCTCCGCGAGCGAAAGCACGTAGCTCGTCGTCGTCGAGGATCGCGAAGCGCCCGTCGAGGGCGGTAAGCACCGTGGCCCCCTCGGCGACCCGGCGCATGCGGAAAGGCGCTGCATGGTCGACCCGCAGCCCCTCGAGGCCGAGCGCGGCGAAATCGACGCCGGCACTCATCGCTCACCTCGCGCGCGGATCGTCGCGCCCAGGGCGTAGTTGGCGAGCTCGCCCGCCAAACGGCGCTCTTTCGCCGCCGACGCCGCGTGGACGCGAACGATCCAAGTGAGCTCGTCTTCGTCACGTTCGAGCCGGCCAAAGCGCGCGAAGACGTTCAGCGCGGCGTCCACCTGCTCGCCCAAGTACAGCTCCTTGGGGAAACGCAGCTCCCTCACTCCTCGTCTCCTTCGGTGGCGGCGGGCGGGGCCGTCTTCTTTCCGTACTTCTCTTCCCAGCTCATCGCGATGCCGAGCGGGTCTTCGAAGGGCTCTTCGGTGAAGTCGAAGTCCTCGAGATCGTCGAGGGAGGGCGGCCCCATCGCGCCGCCGATGGCCTGCATCGTGACCGCTTCGATCGTGGCGCGGTTGCGTTCGGTGATCTTCTCGCGCCACGCGCACGCGAGGAGCTCGTTGGCGAACTCACCGACCATCTCCCGCAGGACCTCGGGCGAGGCCCCAAGCTTCTTGGCGCTGAGGATCACCCGCAACCGACCCGGCTGTGGGCGGTCGAGGAAGACGAAGCATCGGTCGAGGAAGGTAAAGCTCGCCCCGTAGACGGCCTCGAGGGGGTAGAGGCTCTCGTCGACGAAGAGCTCGACCGACCCGTCCCCCATGTCGGCTCGGGCGATGGCGTCTGGGACGGCCAGGATCTGCTCACTCATGAATGCAACGTATACCAGCCCGACGAGCCGGACGAGGTCGGGTTGTTCCGCGGATCCCCCATGGGCCTACCGCGCCGAAGCGTGGACCCTCGTCCGCGCGCTGCAGCGCCGGATCCGGCAGGCCTACGGCACCCGCGAGGCGCCGTTCGAGGAGGCGCTGGAGTCGGCCCGCTGAGCGCGCAGGAGCCACTGGTTGCTGGTGTCCGCACCGACCTCGCGGATCTCGGCGACCACGAAGCCCGCGCCCTCGATCCGCCGCGCCGCCTCGACCGCACTGTCGTTGCGGAAGTGCTCGAAAGCGGCCCCAGACCGCTCCGCCCGTGCGACCTGGTGCCCGGTCC
>JALVDI010000139.1 GCA_027009115.1 Polyangiaceae bacterium
CGACGCCCCTCGCTTACGAGTTGGCGCACGCCCAGCTCCGACGGAGGGGCTTGTTCGTGCGCAGCGAGGACTTCCTCGACCGGGCGCGCCTGGTGAGCAGGGTGGTCTTCGACAAGACCGGGACCCTCACGACCGGTCGCCTTCGCTGGGAGCCGCGAGGAGACGAGCTGGAGGCGCTCGGCGACGCGGCCGCGGTGCTCGCGGCCCTCGCGGAAGCGAGCGGGCACCCCAAGAGCCGCGCCGTGGCCGAGGCTCTCGAGGCGCGGGGGATCGCGCCGGCCGTCGGGCTCGCGGTGCGCGAGGAGCCGGGCCTCGGTGTGAGCGGCGAGCACGAGGGCGTGCGCTATCGGCTCGGGGCCCCAGGGTGGGCTGGGGATGGGGAGGGCGACGTGCTGTTCGGTCGCGTCGAGGGCGAGCGGGTCGTGGCCCTCGCCTCGATCCAGACGACCGAGCGGCTGCGCCCGGACGCTGCCCGCGAGCTGCGCGAGCTCCGCGCTCGGGGCTACGAGGTGTGGGTCCTGAGCGGCGACCGCCCCGAGCGCGTCGAGGCGATCGCGGCGAGGGCCGGGGTGCCCGCCGAGCAGGCCCTTGCCGCGTGCGATCCCGACGCCAAGGCGGCCTGGCTCAGGGCCCACGATCCGGAGCGCACGCTCATGGTCGGGGATGGCCTCAACGACGGCCTGGCGGCGACGGTCGCGGGCTGTTCGGGGACTCCGGCGGTCGACCGCCCCTTCCTGGCCAGCCGCTGCGATTTCTACTTCACCACGCCGGGGCTTGGCCCGGTCGTCGATGCGCTGCGTGTGGCGCACCGCCTTCGGCGCACGCTCCGGCACGTGCTCACCTTCGCCGCCAGCTACAACGTGGTGGCCGTCGGCGTCGCGTTGGCGGGCTGGATGCAGCCGTGGTTGGCCGCGGTGCTGATGCCGGCCAGCTCCCTCACCACTCTCCTCTACGTCGCCTGGGCCTTCTCGCCTCGGCGTCGACCGGGGCCTGCCCTCGCGGCGGTGCCCATCGCGCCGGCATGAGCGTCGGCACGCCAAGTGCTTTGTCCCTCGCGAGTTTCGAATGGAAGCCCTCATCCTCTTGCTGTTCTTGAGCGCCCTGCTCGTCGCATCCGCCGTGGGCCTGTTCGCCTGGACGGTGCGCGAGCGGACTTTCGAGCACAGCGATCGCCTGGCGCTCTTGCCGCTCCGCGAAGACGCAACCGTTGCGTCGAGCGACGGGAGCAACGCAGTCGTTGCGTCGACCGCTGACGGCGACGCCCAGCCCTTCAACGGCACGGAACCTGTAACGGCGCGCAGCCCGCGCTGAGCGCCTAGGAGCCACGGATCCAGATGAAGACCGAAACCATCGTGTACGACGACAAGATCGTCCGACAGTTCCTGTGGGCGTCGGTGACCTTCGCTTTGGTCGGGATGCTCGTCGGCGTCATCGTCGCCCTGCAGCTCGCCTTCTGGCCTGCCAACGTCGAGCCCTATCTCACGTTTGGACGGCTACGGCCTTTGCACACGAACGCCGCCATCTTCGCATTCGTCGGCAACATGATCTTCGCTGGCGTCTACTACTCGACGCAGCGACTGTGCAAAGCGCGCATGGCGAGCGAGAAGCTCAGTCAGTTCCACTTCTGGGGATGGCAGCTCATCATCGTCGCCGCGGCCGTGACGCTCCCCTTGGGTTTCACCCAAGGCAAGGAGTACGCCGAGCTCGAGTGGCCCATCGACGTCGCGGTCGCGGTCGTGTGGCTCGCGTTCGGCGCGAACTTCTTCCTGACCTTGAAGAACCGCCACGAAAAGCACCTCTACGTGGCGCTGTGGTTCTACATCGCCACCATCGTCACGATCACGGTGCTTTACGTGGTCAACAACCTGGCGATCCCCGTCAGCGGCTTCAAGAGCTACTCGGCCTACGCCGGCGTCCAGGACGCCCTGGTCCAGTGGTGGTACGGCCACAACGCCGTCGCGTTCTTCCTGACCACGCCGATTCTCGGCATCATGTACTACTACCTGCCGAAGGCGGCGAATCGCCCGGTGTTTTCCTACCGGCTCTCGATCATCCACTTCTGGTCGCTCGTCTTCATCTACATTTGGGCGGGGCCGCACCACCTGCTCTACACGGCGCTGCCGGACTGGGCGCAGACCCTCGGCATGGTGTTCTCACTCATGCTCTGGGCGCCGAGCTGGGGCGGCATGCTCAACGGCCTGCTCACGCTTCGAGGGGCGTGGGACAAGCTGCGCGCCGACCCGGTCCTGAAGTTTTTCGCGGTCGGCGTCACGTCCTACGGCATGGCGACCTTCGAGGGGCCGCTGCTCTCCATCAAGAGCGTCTCGGGCCTGGCGCACTACACCGACTGGATCATCGCGCACGTGCACAACGGCGCTCTCGGCTGGAACGGCTTCATGGCCGCCGGGATGTTCTACTTCCTGGTGCCGCGCCTCTACGGCAAGAAGCTGCACAGCGTGAAGGCGGCCAACGCCCACTTCTGGATCGGCACCGTGGGCATCGTCCTGTACGTCGTGTCCATGTGGGTGGCCGGCATCACCCAGGGGCTCATGTGGCGCGCCGAAAACGAGGGTGGCGGCCTGATGTACCCGAGCTTCGTCGAGACGCTCCTGGCCATCCGCCCGATGTACTGGGCGCGCCTCACCGGTGGGCTGATGTACCTCACCGGGTTCGTTCTCATGACTTGGAACCTCCTTCAGACCGCACGGGGCGGCGAGAAGGTCGTCACCAAGGTCGAGGTCGAAGTGACCGAGGAGCAGGGCGAGGAAGTCCCCTGGCGCAAGATCCTCCTTGGGCCGCCCGTGGTCGTCTCCTTCGTGGTGCTTGCGATGCTCAGCGCCGTCGCCGTCCTCGACGCGGCCGGGAGCATCGTCTTCGTGACCCTCGCCTTCGCCATCGCGTTCGGCTTCGTCGTGGTCACCCAGGTCTCCAAGCACACGGGCAAGCCGGCCTGGCACCACCTCCTCGAAGGGCGAGCGCTCCTGTTCACGGTCCTGACGGTCGTGGCGATCCTCATTGGGGGCATCGCCGAGATCGTCCCCTCGATGCTCGCCGTGCCCGAGCAACTCGCGACCACCCACAACGTTCCCTACACGCCCCTCGAGGTGGAGGGCCGCGATGTCTTCGTCTCGGAGGGCTGCTACACCTGCCACTCCCAGATGATCCGCCCGTTCACTTGGGAGACCGCCCGCTACGGTGCCGTCTCCCAGGACGACGACTCGATCTTCGATCACCCCTTTCAGTGGGGCTCCCGGCGCATCGGTCCCGACCTGGCGCGGGTGGGCGGCAAGTACTCGCACACCTGGCACTATCGGCACCTCATGGATCCGCGGGAGGTCTCGCCGGGGTCGAACATGCCCCGCTACACGGCGCTCGCCCGTGACCGCATCGACTTCGATGGGACGGCGGCGAAGATGCGGGCGCTGCGGACTGTGGGGGTCCCCTACCGCCCCGAGGAGATTCAGAGTGCGGCGGAGGCGGCGCGTCGGCAGGCCGACGCCATCGCTGCGGAGCTCAGCGAGGACGGCGGCGTCCGTATCTGTGGTGAGGGAGGCGGCGACTGCGACCTCTACGCCGACAGCAAGCTCGTCGCCCTCATCGGATACCTGCAACGGCTCGGCAACGTGCCCCAGGGTTCGACCACGCCGGACGGGGTCGAGGTCAGCCTCAACGCCGAAGGAGAGGAACGATGACTGGCTACATGGCGAGGGAGTTCTTCGCGATGAGCCCGGTGCTCTGGCTCCCGGTCGTCGCGCTGGTGATCTTCGCGACGCTTTTCGTGGTGCTCAGCGTCCGGGCGCTCCGCATGCGGGACGCCGACGAGCGCGCGCATCTGGTCCTGGAGGACGGAAAGAAGGTGCCCCGTGGCTGAACCCAAGGAGAAGCGCACCGACGCCATCCAGGGCGAGATCCTCCACGTCTACGACGGCATTGAAGAGGCGGACAACGAGCTGCCGACGTGGTGGCTTTGGACCTTCTACGGGGCGATCGCGTTCGCGGTGGTCTACTGGTTCGCCTACCACGAGTTGGAGGCACTGCCGCTCCCGAGCGAGGAGTACGCGGCGGCGCTCCAGGCGCAGGCGGCGGGCGGCGAGGTGTCCGAAGAGCTCTTGACCGCCATGGCTTCCAACCCCGACGCGGTCGCGGCGGGGAACGAGATCTTCCAGGAGAACTGCGCGGTCTGTCACAAGGAGCGTGGCGAAGGGAACATCGGCCCCAACCTGACCGATCCCTACTGGATCCACGGCGGCGCGCCGACGGACATTTACCGGACCATTCACGACGGCGTGCTGCAGGCTGGCATGCCTGCGTGGGGCCAGACCCTTGGCGCGGAGGCGGTGCAGAAGGTGACCGCGTTCGTGCTGTCCATCCGCGACAGCAACGTCCCCGGCAAGGAGCCCCAGGGTGAGCGATGGGTCCCCGGGGGCGATGCGGACGAAGCGGCTGCGGACGAAGCGGCGGCGGACGAAGCGGCGGCGGACGAAACGGCGGCGGACGAAGCGGCTGGGGACGAAGCGGCGGCGGACGAAACGGCGGCGGACGAAGCGGCTGGGGACGAAGCGGCTGCGGACGAAACAGCGACGGAGGAGGCGGGCGAATCGAACTGAGCCGCCGGCCAGCCCTCCGTCGCGAC
>JALVDI010000140.1 GCA_027009115.1 Polyangiaceae bacterium
GTCATGGGGACGGGGAGCCTGCGTCCGGTGCCCTGGCGACGCAAGGGCGCTCACAGGAACATGGTGTAGGGCTCGTCGCGCATCGTCGGCTGCGACGGCTGCTCGGCCGGCGGCGTGGGGCGCGAGGGCCGCATGGTGGCGCGAGGTCGGGCGCGCATTCGGGACGTCCGTGGCTCGGGGTCCACCGGGCGGAGCCACACCATCTGCGGCTCGCGGCTCGGTGTGAGGGTGATGCTGGCTTCTTCGGTGCCGTGTCGGAGCGTGAGATCCACGGAGGTCCCCGGCGCCAGCGCGTGGGTGTAGGGCGTCGTCCCGACGCGTTCGCCGTCGATGAAGACCTCCGCGCCGCTGGGTTCGCTCTCCACGACTGTCGGGACGAGGGGCTGAGGCCGGACCTCGATGCCTTCGATGGGGGCGAGGTCACCGGGGGTTTCATGGGGCGCGCCGCTGGGGTCGTTCATAGCCTGCGATGCGCCCGAAGGAGCGGCTGCTCCCGAGCGCGCGAGGCTGTAACCGCCCAGCGCGACAGCGGCAGCGAGCACGAGGAAGGCGAGCAGCCAGGGCCAGCGCCCCTTGGCCGCGGTGGTGCGGACGAACACCCCCGTCCGCGAGGCGCGCTGCAGCTCCTGGGCGTCGGCGAGGCAGCGCTCGAGCGCTTTGACGAAGGCGGCGGCGTCCTGGAAGCGCTTTTCCGGGGCCTTCTCGAGGGCCTTGAGCACGGCGCGGTTCAACGAGGGGGGGATGCGCCGTTCGGGGGCGACCTTCAAGGGGGGCTCCGGCTTGTCGCGGATGTGCTTGGCCATCACCACGACGGCGTCGTCGTCGCGGAAGGGCGCCATGCCCGTCAGCATTTGGTAGAGCAGCACGCCCACGCTGTAGATGTCGCTGCGGGCGTCGAGCGGCTTTCCCTGCGCTTGCTCCGGGGACATGTAGCGGGGCGTCCCGAAGACGGTGCCGGCCTGCGTCTCGAGCTGGTCGAACTGGTTGTCGCCTTCGAAGACCTTGGCGATGCCGAAGTCGAGCACCTTGACGACGGGTACGTCGTGGCCTTCGACGGAGGCGAGCAGGATGTTGTCGGGCTTGAGGTCCCGGTGGATGATGCCTTTGCTGTGGGCCTCGTGAAGCGATGAGAGGATCTGGATCGCGATGCCGATGGCTTCCGGAGGGGTCAGGCCACCTTCCTGCTCGATCCGGCGCGTCAGGAGGTCCCCTTCGAGGAACTCCATCGCCAGATAGAGGGTGCCCTCCGGGGTCTGGCCGAAGTCGAAGACGCGCACGGTGTTGGCGTGCACGAGGAGGCTCATGGCTTTCGCTTCGCGGTGGAAGCGCGTGATCGTGTCGGGGTCCCAGCTCACCTCGTCCTTGAGGAGCTTGAGCGCGACGGGGCGGCCCAGGCCGGTCTGAACGGCGCGGTAGACCGTGCCCATGCCGCCGCTGCCGATGCGGCTCTGAATCACGTAGCGGCCGGCGACGGTGCGGCCGACCATGGGGTCGTCCTGTGGGGCGGAGCTAGACATCCCGTGGGCCAGGGCGGCAGGGCGCCGCCGCGGCGTGAAGGGTAGCACGAGACAAAGACGGCGTGGGTCCGCAGTGCCCAGCTCAGAACGGCTTGGGGCTGCAAAACATCAGCCAGTTCTCGCCCCCGCCGGTGCCAAGGAAAGGTCGGCAGACCGCCTCGGCTCCACACTGGCGACTGTTGCAACACGCTCCGCTGCGCTCGCCGCCGGTGCAGGCAGCCACGACCCCTCGCGCCAGGTTTGGAGGCTGCGGGAGATAACTGCATCGTTCCCCGCAGTCGGCGTCCGTTGCGCAGAAGGTGGTCGCCACGCACTCGTTGTCGAACCACGGCGAGTCGCGGGAACAGTCCACCTCCTTGCCGAAGATCGTATCGAGGATCACATCGCAGCAAAGGTCCTGGCAATCCAGGGCGGTGCTGCACCCCGACTCGGCTTCGTTTCGCCCACTCGCGCACGCCAGGACGGCACGGTCGCTCCCGGCGACCCGTACTTCATGCAGCGAGCAAGACTGACCCGCGTCGCAGTGGGAATCGTGACGGCAAGGGCTCAGGCAGCGGTCGTTCTCGCACCGTCCGGAACGGCAGTCCGGTCCCTCGTCGCATGGAGCGTCCGGTCCCGCGGAGCCAAGGGCGGTGCGTCCCGTGGTCGATGAACCGACATCGACCGGGAGGCAGGTTCGGGCGCCGTTCCCTCCATCCCA
Organism: Polyangiaceae bacterium; assembly: GCA_027009115.1. Lineage (GTDB taxonomy): Bacteria > Myxococcota_A > Polyangia > Polyangiales > Houyiibacteriaceae > JALVDI01. Next base: position 2,218 of record JALVDI010000140.1, read on the forward strand.
ACAGAATTGGCCCGCAGGGCAGTCGTCGTCGGTGCAGCACGCTTCCATGCAGATCTTTGCGCCAATGCTGCTTGGGAGGCGTACCGCGCCCGGCTCCAGGCAGACGAGGCTGCGGCATTGCTCGTCGACGCTGCAGACCGTGCCATTCTCGGCTCTGGGTCGACACTCGCCGCTCATCGGGTCGCACCACTGGCCGACCATGCGGCAGGCGGCCGGCGAGCAGTCGGCCATCACACATCGGGGCGGGTCCTGAGTCGTGTCGCAGAGCAAGTCGTCCGAGCAGGCGTTGCGTGGGGCGGAGCAGTCGTCGGGCACGCAGCCGAGGCTTGGCTCGCAGATCGTGCCTGGGGCAATGCTGGCGCAACGTGCGTCGAGCTCGCTCAAGTCGGAAGGAACGGAGAGCGAGTCGCAGTTGTGGTCCGTGGCGTCGCACTCTTCGTTCGCCGCGGGGTTGATGGCCGCGTCCTCGTCGTTGCAGTCGATGCGATCGGCGTTGAAGGTGCACTCGCTGTCGGGGTCGAGGCAGCGGTCCGTGCCGCATTGGTTGTAGCCGTCGTCGTCCCGGTCGAAGGACTCGCTCGGGTCGATGGTGCCGTCGTCGTTGAGATCGTTGCCTTCGTCGATGCGTCCGTCGCAGTCGTCGTCCATCGCGTTGCAGAGCTCGGCGACGACGTCGAGGCCTTCGTCGACCATTCCGTCGCAGTCGTCGTCGCGTCGGTTGCACTCTTCGGGCATGCCGGGCGGCATGCAGCGCTCACGGCACACCCCCTCGGATGCGCCAACCGCGAGGGGCTCGCAGACGCGCCCGTCCGGGCAGCCCGTTTCGACATCGCAACGGATCTCGGTGGTCGGGTCCACGAGGACCGAACAACCGACGGATGTGAGCGCGACGGCGAGGAAGCAGGCGCGCATCAAAAGCTCCCCCTCAGGCGCAACGAGGCCTGGCGCCCCTCGATGCCAAGGGTGACGGAGAGCTCTTCCTCGGTCGCGTCGCGCTCGTAGGTTCGCACCCGAAGCACGTACATCAGCAGCGCCGACAGCATGGCCGCGCCGCCGATCCCCATCAAGATGTCCGAGGTGAGCGCGAGGGAGTCGGCGCGCTTGCCGTCGCTCGCCAGGTTGCGAGCGTAGTCGTCGAGGTTCTCCGATGGGGTGATGATGCGGCCATTGACGTCGCGCTCGAGGGAGAGGGCGACCCCACCGAGGGCGGCGCCGATCGCCAGCGCGCCCGCCCCGGCGCCCAGAGTGACCCAGAAGGCCGTGTCGGCGACGCCGCGGTCCCGCACGACGATCCGAGGGGCGAGCTGCCGGAGGCTCGGGGCCGCATGCTGTTCGGCCTGCGCCCGCAGAGCGAGCCAGTCTCGGGCTCCCTGGAGGCGACGGAGCATCGTCTCGGCGTTCGCGCGCTCCTCGGTGTCCTCCTCGGGGACCATGCGCAGGTAGGCTTCTCCGTACTCGACCGCCCGGTCGAGCTCGCCCATGAGCTCGTAAACTCGCGCGAGGTTGAACAGGAGGGTGGGGGAGCCCGGGTCCAGGGTGAGGGCGCGCTCGAGATCCTCGGCGGCCTCGGGGTAGCGCCCCGCCTCGTAGTGCGCGCGCGCTTGGGTAAAGAGCTCGACGGCTTCGGTCGGGGGCTCGCGGCGCTCCTGCGCGGTCGCCGCCGCGGCCATCGTCAAGGTCAGACCGACGAGGAGGGTCCCTCGCAACATCGGCTCCACCGTACACGAGGGGCGCGCCCACGTCATCCGTCGACCGCGCTTGCTCGTTCGCTTCGGTCGGAAAGCTATCCTGTGCGCGATCCCCTTCGAGGGCCCCGGGGTGCCGGTCTTCACTCACTCCTCTTCGGTGCGCGTCTCGAGAGTCTGACCGAGGAGCGCACGCAACACCCGAGCCTGTGCCGGCCGCCGGAGCGGCCCCTCGTAGAGCGCGAGCAGCTCGTTCCAGACCGCTTGGCTGCCCGCCGCCCGCGGCCCCTGGGCGTCGAGGCGCCTCCACAGGAGCTTCTCGAGGGCCCGGTGGCGGTCGGCCCGGCGCATGGCTCGCGCGAGGAGGCGCACGCTCGCGGGGTCGTCGGGGTCGGCGGCTTCGGCGCGCCGAGCCAGGGATGCGGCCAGCGCAGGGCGGCCGAGCTCCTCGAGGGCGATCCGCGCCGCGCTCCGGTAGGCCTCGGCGCGGGCCGCGGGATCGTCTTTGGCCTCCTTGGCGCGGGTTCGGGCCGCGGCGAGGCGCCGACGCGCCCGCGCCAGGGCGGGGTCGCGGAAGAGCTCGAGCCGCGACTTCACGACGAGGAAGACGACGAAGACGCCGGCGACGGAAAGCAAGAGGATCCGAAGGTCGCTGCCCACGGGCGGGACCTTAGCAGCCTGCCCCTGTATCGACGGTGATCGATTGCGGTCGGGGCTTCAGCGGAC
>JALVDI010000141.1 GCA_027009115.1 Polyangiaceae bacterium
CACTCGCCCCGCGAGCAAAGGTGCTGGCGCCCCAACCTGCCCCGAACCGATGAGGGTCGTCAGCAGGTCGAGGTCGTCGAGGGCCCGAGGTCCGTCGCGAGCGAGGCGTTCGCGAGCGTCGGGGCGAGTGGAGGCGAGACGTAGACGCATGGTGGCGCAGGCCCACGCACGGGCCGTTCCAGGGATCGCTCCTCGTAATTTCGCGAGGTTGGAGCGCCGGTGGCGGCGGATCGGCGGCCAAGGCGGTGGCGGCCGCCGCCCCTCGGGAGGTTTCGGCCCGCTCCCGCTTGACACCCCTCAGGTCGCGTGCTTCATTCCGCGACCCTTCAGAGAGGTCATCCCGTGAAGCGCACCTACCAGCCCAGCCGGATTCGCCGCGCACGCAAGCATGGCTTTCGGGCCCGCATGAGCACGAAGGGGGGCCGCAAGGTCCTCGCCGCGCGCCGCGCCAAGGGCCGGAAGCGCCTGACGGTCGGCACCTACAAGAAGTGAGGTGAGCGAGGGCCTGCCCCCAGGCCACCGCGTCAAGAAGCGCGGCGAATTCCGCCGCATTCAGGGCCGTGGCCGCAAGGTTCACACGCGCCACCTCATCCTCTTGGTCCATCCTTCGCTTTGCGGCGCCGACCACGCGCGCCTCGGAGTGACCATTACCAAGAAGGTCGGCAACGCGGTGGCACGCAACCGCCTGCGACGTCTCTTGCGGGAGATCTTCCGGCGACACCGCGAGCTTTTTCCACCCGCTTCGGACGTCGTCATCGTCGCCAAGCGCGGCGCGCCGACGCTTTCCTATGCGGCGCTCCTGAGCGAGCTCCGCCGCGCGAGCAAGGCGCTGCATCGGGCCGCGGCCGAACCAAAGCCGCCCCCGCCACGGGGAGAGCGCCAATGACGAACCCGTCCCCGCGAGCGAATACCGCTTGCGCCGGGGCCCGCACGGGGCCAAAGCGTCCGGCTCAGCCTCCCAGCTTCCTCCATGGATGACGCGAAGCGACAGTTCTATGTGCTCGGTGCCATCGGCGTAATCATCGCCGGGCTCTACCTTTACGGCGAGCTGGGGCCCGAACGCTCCGTCGGCGATGAGGCGAACGAAACGGCAGCGGCCTCTTCGGCGGCCTCGAACGACGAAGGGTCCTCGTCCGCCCCTTCCGAGTCACCTGGGGGCGAGCTCGCCGGGACGCCCCTGGTGGCCCCGCCCGTCGGGCGCTCCCGCGACGACGAACGCACCTTCACGATCGACACGGACCTCTACCGCGCGACCTTCACCGACCACGGCGGGGGCCTGGTGCGCTTCGAGCTCAAGAACGAGCAGTTCGCCGACGAGGACGGCTCGTTGCTGAACCTCGTGACGACCGACAAGGAGCGCTACCTGCCCTTCCGCATCCAGGTCACGGGAGCGGACATCCCGGCGGACGCGCTTTGGGAAGGCGAGCAGATCAGCGCTCGGGCGATCGTGCTGCGGTGGTCGGGCAACGGCCTGAGGATCACGCGACGCATCGAAGCCGGCCGGGCCCCCTACCAGCTTTGGTCCACGGTCCGCGTCGAGAACGAGAGCGAGAGCGGACGCTATGCGCGGGTCCGCTACTTCACGCATCACTACGTCACGAAAGACGACGAATCCGGCGGCTTCATCGGGCGCCCTTCGACGCATCTCACCCACGGCCTCTGCGTCCACGCCGAGGACGGCGACCTCGAGACCGAACGGGAGACCGGCGAGACGCTCAGCCAGGACGTGATGGGGTGGCGCGCCGCGGAGGTCGTGGGGTTCCACGACACCTACTTCGCCAACATGCTGGTGGCGCCGGATGGGCCCGCCGAGCGCTGCGTGCTCGCGGCTCAGCGGCGCCCGAACAGCGACGAGTACCACGGCACCCTCTTCCAGGCGGAGCTCCGCTACGCCGGCCAGGAGATCGCCCCCGGCGACTCCCTCGAGCAACGCACCTTCGCCTATGTGGGCCCCGCCGACCGCGAGGCCTTGAGGGCCGCGGGACATGGGCTCACGGAGGTCATCGATCTCGGCTGGTTCTCCTTCATCGCCAACGGGCTCATCGACGTCCTGCGCTGGCTTCACGGGATCCTCGGCAACTGGGGCTTCGCCATCATCGTCCTGACGCTGATGGTCAAGGCGCTCTTCTACCCGCTGACCGTGCGGAGCTTCCGGTCGATGGCGGCGATGCGGCGGCTCAAGCCAAAGCTTGACGCCCTCAACGAAAAGTACGGCGACGACCGCGAGAAAAAGGGCGCCGCCACGATGGAGCTCTACCGGAAGGAGGGAGTGAACCCCGCCGCCGGCTGCCTTCCCTCCCTGCTTCAGATGCCGGTCTGGTTCGCGCTTTATCGTTCGCTGTCGACCAACATCGAGCTCTACAAGGCGCCCTTCATCCTCTGGTGGACCGACCTCTCCGCTCCCGACCCGTACTACGTCTTGCCGGTGCTGACCGCGCTGCTCATGCATCTGCAGCAGCGGCTGACGCCCAGCACCATGGACCCGGCGCAGGCGAAGATCTTCATGTACCTGATGCCGCTGGTCTTCGGCGCGTTCCTGCTCTTCCTCCCGGCCGGCCTCTGCCTTTATATCGTGACGAACTCGACGCTCACGATCCTGCAACAGCGCCGCATTTACGCGAAGCTGGATCGGGAGCAGGCCGCGGCGGCGGCGGAGGCACCCAACGACGATGAACCCGAAGAGGACCCTTCGAAGGATGACGGCCAAGCCGAAGAGCAGGCCCGCAGCTCCTCGAGCTCCGCGCGCCGCCGCCGTACTTCCGCCAAGGGCTCCCGCAAGAAGAGGCAACGACGTGGACGAGCTTGATACGAAGCAGCCCCAGGACGGGGCGCTCCTGGTGACCCCCGACGCGACCAAGGCCGCGTCGAAGACCGATGGCGCCGCCGGCGACGGGAAGGCCGAAGACGCGGCCGAGCTCCTCGACGAGATCCTCGAGATGATGGACCTCGACGTGGAGGTGCTCATCCGCGAGGACGACGAACGCGTGGTCCTCGACGTGGAAGGCGAGGACGCCGGGCGGGTGATCGGGAAGAAGGGTCAGACCCTGGACGCGCTGCAATTCCTGCTGAACAAGATCCTCAACCGCTACCCGGACGGGCGGCGTCACATCATCGTCGACAGCGGCGACTACCGCGAACGCCATGACAAGGGCTTGGAGAACCTTGCGCGCCGCGAGGCCAAGCGAGCGGTCGCCGAAGGTCGCGTCGTTACGCTCCAACCCATGAGTGCCCGTGACCGCCGGGTCATCCACCTGTCCTTGGCCAAGTTCGAAGGCGTCACGACGGCATCCCAAGGCAAGGGAACCCAGCGACGCATCCAGATCATCCCGGCGCGTCGCGGCGGGCGGCGGCGCTGAACCGGGCGCTCGGATCCTTCGGCGCGCTGGCCGCCAGGCTCCCCCGACCGCTCAGCGCATCCGGTCGAGGATGCGCTGCACCTCTTCGCGATCGATGGCCCCCTGCGGCGCCAGCTCCAGGTACCGCCGGTAGTGCGTCCGGGCAGCGCTGCGTTCACCCGCCAGGCGGTGCGCGTCACCGCGCACCCGGTGCGCGTCGGCGAGCCAGCTTGGCGGCTCCTCCATCGCGTCGCCGAGGGTCGTGGCGCGCGTGAGCGACACCAAGGCCTCGCCTCGGCGGCCCGCCTCCATCTGCAGTTTGCCCAGTCGGTAGAGCCACTCCGCGTTGTCCGGCTCGCGCTGCACGGCCCTCGCGTAGGCCGCGATCGCGTCGTTGCGCTCACCGAGCTGATCGTACGCCTCGGCCAAACCCGTGTACGCGATCGTCAGGGAGGGCTGAAGCTGCAACGCCCGTTCGAAATCGGCCGCGGCGTCGCGAACGGCGCCACCGCGCAGCTCCACCTGGCCTCGAACGTAGTACGCCGCGCCGAGGTTCTCGTCGATCTCGATGGCCCGTTGCACCGACTCCATGGCGCGCGCGAGGTTGTTCTGGCGCAGATAGGTCCAACCGAGCCACAGATGGTAATCGCCGACCGCCGGGTTGAGCGCCACGGCGCGGTTGAGATGCACGAGCGCCGTCTGGTATTGCCCGCGGTGGAAAGCAACGCGTCCCATGAAGTGCTCCGCCTCGGCATTGCTGCGCTCCGCCTCCAAGACCCGCCGGAGGGTCTCCTCCGCCTCGTCGAGCTGCATCGCCGCGACCTGAGCCGCCCCGAGGCGAAGGAGCAAGCTCGGATCGTCGGGCGAAGCCTCCAAGGCGCGCCGGTACATCTGAACGGCGCGTTCGGGGTGCCCCTGCGCCTCGAAGACGCGCCCCCGCTCCAGCGCGAGGCCAGGGTACGCGCTGTCGAGCTCGCCCAGCCGCTCCAGGGTCCGCGCCGCCTGATCGAGGCGCCCGGCGCGCCGGTAGGCCACAGCCAATCCGTAGACCGCGTCGGCGTTCCGTTCGTCGAGCTCGAGCGCCGCGCGGAATTCCGCGATCGCGCGTTCGATACGGTTGCGCCGCAGCTCGCTCTGGCCGAGGAGCTGCCTCACCTCCGAGGTCGGCTCCACCGCCGAACGGGCGCGCTCGAGGATCGCCCCCGCCTCCTCGGGGCGACCCTGGGCGAAGTGGAGCTGAGCCGCTGCCAGGTAGCCATCGAACCGGTCGGGCGCGAGGGCGATGGCG
>JALVDI010000142.1 GCA_027009115.1 Polyangiaceae bacterium
GACGGCTTCCTCGACAAGCCCTTCGAGATGGACGATCTCGACGCGAAGATCGACGAGGTCCTCGCCGCCCGTGCCGCCCACTGATCGCCGCCTACCGTTCGCCCTGGGCGCCGTTGATGGGCTCAAGCCCCTATGCTAGAGCGCATCTCAACAGCGATCGTCGATCGATCCGTGGACTGGGCGGGACCGCTGGCGCGTCCGCGAGGCGAGAGAATGTCGAGTATTCTTGAGCTGAGAGGATGGCGGCAGAGGGCGTGCGCAGGTTGCGGAGCGGCGACGAGAGGTTTTGAGATGCGCTCTAGGACGGGCCCGAGCAGCGGTCCGCCCGGCGACCTCCCCGGTCGCCGCACAGCCATCGACGAACGCAGACCGTACGCAGACCGCCTAGGGCCGAGATCATGACCCTCCCACGATCGATTCTGTTGGCCTCTCTCCTCCTGTCATGCGGCGCGCTCTTCGCGGCGTGCTCGGGAGACGACGACAGCGCAGGCGGAGACGAAGGCGGTGAGGGCGACGAAGGCGAGCTCCGCCACGGGCTGACGAAAGCCCAGGCCTCCGAGCTCCTGGCCAAGGTCGGCGACCGCGAGATCACCGTCGGCGAGTTCGCCGAGCGCTTGGCGGACCAATCGCCGTACCTGCGCGCCCGCTACAACACACCCGAGCGCCGCCGGGAGTTCCTCGACAACCTGATCCGCTTCGAGCTGCTCGCTCAGGAAGCCGAACGACGTGGGCTGGACGAGCTCCCGGAGGTCCAGCGGACCCGCAAACAGGTAATGATCCAGCAGATGATGAAGGAGCGCTTCGAGGACCGCATCCAGCTCTCCGACGTCACCGACGAAGAGATCCGAGCCTACTACGAAGCGCACCTCGACGAGTTCAACAAGCCCGAGCAGGTCCGCGCCAGCCACATCCTCATCAAGAACCGCGCGACCGCCCAGCGTGTCCTGCGGCAGATTCTCGCCGCTCCCGACGACATGACGCTCTTCCGTGAGCTCGCCGAACGGTACGACGAGGACCCGGAGACCAGCCAGGGATCCCGCAGGGGCGATCTTCGCTTCTTCAGCCGCGACGGCACCCGCTCGGGCAGCCGTGACGACGAGGCACGGGTGCCCTCGGCCGTGGCCGAGGCCGCCTTTGGCATCGAACGCATCGGCGGCGTCTACCCGGAGCTGGTCGAGACACCGGAAGGCTTCCACATCGTCAAGCTCACCGGCCGCCGGGCGGCCCTGCGGCGCACCCTCGAAGAGGCGCGCCGACCGATCCAGAACCGGCTGTGGCGTCAGAAGCGAGAGCAAGCCGTGGAAGAGTTCGTCGCGCGGCTCCGCCGGGAAGCCGACGTCCAGGAGAACCCCGCGGCCCTCGACTCGGTTCGGATCGAGCTGGACGCCGACCAGGGCACGCCGATCGCTGACCCGAGCCAGCTCCACGACTCCGTCCCGGCCACCGCGCCCACCGGCAGCGCCATGAGCGCCATGCGCGAGGTCGGTCGAAGGACGGCGGAGAGCGAGTGATGCGCCCAGCCCCCGCCGCGCTCCTGCTCTCAGTCCTGGCCGCGGCAGCCGCGAGCCCTCGGGCCGCGCGGGCCGAGGTGATCGAGCGCGTCGTCGCCGTCGTCAACGAAGAGGCGATCTTCCTCAGCGACCTCCGGCGGCGAGCCACGCCCTTCCTTGGGCAGGTCATGTCCCAACCGACGGCGGAGGCGCGCATGGCGGCGCTACGGCAGCTCTACAGCGAGCTGCTCGACCGTCTCATCGACGAAGAGCTCTTCCAGCAGGCAGCTCGACGGATGCAGGTGCGCGTGACCACCAGCGACGTGCAGCGCGCCGTCGAGAACGTGATCCGGCAGAACGGGCTGAGCGAACAGGAGTTCTGGGAAGCCGTCGAGGCCCAGGGCTACACCGAGGCCCAATACCGCTCCGATCTCCGGCGACAGCTCCTGCGGCTGAAGGTCCTCAACCAGCGGGTGCGCGGCCGGGTGAACATCACCGAATCGGACGTGCGGCGCGTGTATGAGCAGCGTGTGCGGCAAGCGAACCGACGGCTCCGCTTCCGAACATCGCAGGTCTTCTTCCCGGTCCCCGAGGGAGCGTCCGCGACGGAGATCGCGCGCACCCGAGACGCCGCGGCCGCCGTCGCCTCCGGGCTCACCGCCGACGGCTTCGCCCAAGCCATGGACACCTATGGCGGCGGCGAGCTGGGCTGGCTGCGGCAGGGGGACCTCCCGCCGGAAATGGAGGAAGTCCTGCTGACCCTGGAGCCCGGCCAAATCAGCGCGCCGGTCCGAAGCAGCAACGGCTTCCACATCTTCCTACTTCACGAGCGCGAGCGCGGCGGCGCGAACATCCCGCCCTTCGACGACGTCAAGGAGCAGCTCTACCAAGACATGCTCACCCGAGCGATGGAGCGCCAGGAGGCCGCCTTCTTGGAGGAGCTTCGGCGCGACGCGATCGTGTCCCGGCGGCTGTGAACCCGGCGCGGCAGCTCGCCCTGCGCTGGATCGTCGGCGCCACCCTCACCCTGATCGTCGCGGCCGTGGCTCTGCGCGAAGGACGGACCTTGAGGACCCTCGAGGTCCGCGCGATCGACCCGGCGCGCTCCTTCGACGAGCCCCGAGAGCTCGCCGAGCGGGTGCGCTACTCGGAGCCCTTCGACGTCCACGCTCCCCTGCTGGTGGTCGACGCCCACGGACGAGCGGGCCTCCTCCTCTCCCTCGTCGAGGAGGCCCCCGAGGGACCGCCGGCCGTGGCCGAGACCACGCTGGCGGTGCGAGGCCAGGCTCGGGCGCGCTTCGCCGACGTGCGGCCAGGACGCTACCGGCTTCGGGTCCTGGCCGAAGGCCGAGGCCCCGTCACCCTGACCGTCTCCGAAGGGGGCGTCTCCCCACTCTGGGCTGCCCTGGCCGCGACGCTGGTGCTCCTGCCCGCCGCCGTGAGCACGGGACAGTGGATGCGGGGGCGCATCCTGAGGTAAAAGACTCTCGTGGATCTGGCTTCCATCGGAAACGCGGTCATTCTCTCGGTCGTCTTCAGCGCGATCGGCATCGTCTTCTTCGCGCTCGCCTTCTGGCTCATCACCAAAGCGACCCCGTTCTCCGTTCGCAAGGAGATCGAGGAAGACCAGAACACCGCGCTGGCCATCGTCATCGCCTCGGTGATCATTGGCGTCGCGATGATCATCTCGGCGGCGATGCACGGATGACGTGGGAGACGCCGACCGTCCCCGGCTGAATCGACCGCTCCTCTTCGTCACGGTCCTCGTGATCGCGACCTCGGGGCTCGTTTACGAGCTCCTCGCCGGCACCCTCGCCAGCTACGTCCTCGGCGACTCGGTCACCCAGTTCTCGACCACCATCGGCACTTACCTCTTCGCCATGGGCATCGGGAGCTTCCTGAGCCGCTACGTGAAGAACGACGTGGCGCGACGCTTCGTCGAGGTCGAGCTCGGTGCCGCGGTCCTCGGCGGCCTCTCGGCGCCGCTGCTCTTCGTCGGCTTCGCCCGAGCGGAATCCTTCGAGGTGCTCCTCTACGCCACCATCGTCGCGATCGGCACGCTCGTCGGCCTCGAGATCCCGCTGCTGATGCGCATCCTCAAAGAGGAGCTCGCGTTCGCGGACCTGGTCGCGAAGGTTCTCACCTTCGACTACGTCGGCGCTCTCCTGGGCTCCGTCCTGTTCGCACTGCTCTTCGTGCCGGCGATGGGCCTGACGCGGACCTCCCTCTTCTTCGGCATGCTCAACGCCGCCGTGGCGCTCCTTGCGACCCACACCCTCGGGCACCTCATCGCGCCCAAGGTGACCCGTGCCCTCCGCCTTGTGGCCATCCTCGTCATCGCCGGCCTCGCCCTGCTCTTCATACGAGCCGATCGCTTCACGCTCTGGACGGAGCAAGCGCTCTACCGCGACCCCGTGGTCTTCGCCGAGCAGAGCCCGTTCCAGCGCATCGTCGTGACCCGCGGCCGATCCACCGAGCTTTACCTCGACGGCCACCTCCAGCTGAGCACCGCCGACGAGCACCGCTACCACGAGTCGCTGGTCCACCCCGCCTTCGCCGTGGCGCCCCGCCATACACGGGTCCTCGTCCTCGGGGGCGGCGACGGATTCGCGCTCCGCGAGATCTTCCGCTACCCCGACGTCGAAGAGGTGACGCTCGTCGACCTGGACGAAGCGGTGGTGCGGATGGCGCGGCGGATCTTCGGCGCGGCAAACGGGGGTTCCCTCGACGATCCTCGGCTGAGGATCGTCCACGACGACGCGATGGTCTGGCTCGACGAACACGCCGATGCGCCGCCCTTCGACGTGGCCGTCGTGGACTTCCCCGACCCTGGGAACTTCTCCCTCGGCAAGCTCTACACGCGCCGATTCTACGCGCTGCTACGCCGCGTGTTGGCCCCGGACTCCGTGGTGGTGGTCCAGAGCACCTCCCCCCTTTACGCGCGGCGAAGCTTCTGGTGCATCGAGGCCTCCATGCGGGCGGCCGGGTTCCACACACGCCCCTACCACGCCAACGTCCCGAGCTTCGGCGAGTGGGGCTTCGTGCTCGCCCGGAAGCTGCCGTTCGACGAACCGGCGGAGCTCGCGCTGCGCGGGCTTCGCTACCTCGACGACGCCACCTTGCGCACGCTCTTCGTCTTTCCACCGGACATGAGCCGAGTGCCCGTCGAGATCAACGTGCTCAACGAGCAGGTGCTCGTTCGGTACTACGACGACGAGGTCCGCCAATGGGATCTCTGACGCGGAGACAGCTGCTCGCGGCGCTCCTCGGGGCTCCGCTGACAGCCCGGCTGTACGGCTGCCGACCCGAGCGCGAGCCGCCGGACAGCATCGAAGGCGAGCTCCTGGGTCCGGACCTTCGGCTCGGCCACCGGCTACGCCAACCACCTCCCCTGGCAGCCTGGCGCGACGCACCGCAGCGGCGAACGCGAGTCGCCATCGTCGGTGGAGGGCCTGCAGGGCTCAGCGCGGCCTGGCGGCTTGCGCGCCGCGGCGAGCGGGACTTCGCGGTGCTCGAGCTCGACACGAAGCTCGGCGGCACTTCGCGGGACGGCCGCAGCGAGGTGACCCCTTACCCGTGGGGCGCGCACTACCTGCCCGTCCCCGGTCGACACAACCACGACCTGCGGGCGCTGCTCACGGAGATGGGCGCCCTCGACGAACGAGGAGAGCCAGCCGAGCACGTCCTCGTGCGCGAGCCCCACGAGCGCCTCTTCTTCCGCGGCTACTGGTACCCGGGGCTCTACCCCTACGCCGGCGCCTCCCCCAGCGACCTCGCCGAGCTCTCCCGCTTTCGCGCGCTGACGGCCCGCCACGCGGAATCCTTCCGGCTCCCGATGGCACGAAGCGCCCGCGATCGACTCGACCTCGACCTCGTCGACGGGGCGACCTGGTTGAGGCAGAACGGACTGCGCTCCGAGCGCCTCCACTGGCTCTGCGACTACGCCTGCCGCGACGACTACGGGCTGCGCCTCGAAGACACCTCCGCCTGGGCGCTGCTCTTCTACTGGGCCGCCCGGCTCGAGGACGGGAAGGAGGCTCCCCTGCTCACCTGGCCCGAAGGCAACGGCGCCCTCGTCCGGCATCTAGCCCAGGCTGCGGGAGAGCGCGCGCTCACGGGCCGCCTCGTCGCGCACATCGAGCCGAGCCAAGACGAGGTCCGCCTCGCGGTCCTGAACAGCGACGGGCGGCGCGAACGTTGGGTCGCCGAGCGCGCCATCCTGGCCGTACCGCGCTTCGCCGCCACGCGACTCGTGCCGAACCTACCGACCGAGGGCTTCGACCACGGCGCATGGCTCGTGGCCAATCTGCACCTGCGCGACCGCCCCATCGGCCGGGGCGTCGAGCTCGCGTGGGACAACGTGTTGTACGACAGTCCCTCTCTCGGCTACGTCACCGCCACGCACCAGCGAGGCCGCGACTTCGGCCCGACGGTCCTGACCTACTACCTTCCCCTCTGCGAGACCGACAGCCGGGCGAGCCGTCAGGCTTTGTTGGCGGCGGAGCACGGGGACCTCGCCGAGGCCGCGCTCCTCGACCTCGAGCGCGCACACCCGTCGCTGAGGAGCGTGGTGCGACGCCTCGACGTCTGGCGTTGGGGCCACGCGATGACCCGCCCCCGGGTAGGTTTCTTGCTCGGCGGCGCGCGCTTCGAAGCCGGGCACCCCCGCGGGCGCCTGCACTTCGCCCACAGCGATCTGAGCGGCGTCGCCCTCTTCGAGGAGGCCTTCTTCCATGGGGTCCGGGCAGCGGACGAGGTGCTGGCGGCGTGACCTCGCGCGGCCCAACCGCAACGCACACAGCGGCCCCCCCCAAGGAGCTGCCATCGAGGCCACGGGTGTTCGGTCCGGAAGGCCCGTGGCTCTTCGACCGGCGCACGGATCTGCTCGCCTTCGGCGGGAGCGCCGTCCTCGCCTTCGCTCTGCTGGGAGTCGGCGCGGCGCTGGGCATCCTCGAAGCCGACGCACCCGAGTGGGTCTGGCTCAGCTGCATCCTCGGCGTCGACGTGGCCCATGTCTGGTCGACGCTCTACCGCGTCTACCTCGACGGCGCCGAGGTGCGCCGGCGTCCCTGGCTCTACCTCGGCGCACCCGCCCTTTGTTACGGCGTCGGCGTGTTCGTCCACGCCCTGAGCGCAGCCCTCTTCTGGACGCTCCTGGCCTACCTGGCCGTCTTCCACTTCGTCCGCCAACAGGTTGGCTGGGTGCGGCTCTATGCCCGCCGGGAGGGCGCCGGCTCCAGTGACTTGCGCCTCGACCTGGCCGCCACCTACGCCGCGACCGTCTATCCGATCCTCTGGTGGCACGCCCACCTGCCGCGGCGCTTCCATTGGTTCGTCGACGGAGACTTCGTCCGAGCCAACGCCGAACCCCTCGCGGCGGCCTTCGAACCACTCTACTGGGCCGTGCTGGGGCTGTGGGCGCTCCGTCAACTCCAGCGCTGGAGGAGCGCGCCGACGCCCAGCCCCGGCAAGGTGATCGTCGTCATCACGACCTGGGCCTGCTGGTACGTAGGCATCGTGGCCCTCGACGGCGACTACGCGTTCACGGTCACCAACGTGCTCATCCACGGCCTCCCCTACTTCGTGCTCACCTATCGCTACGGCCGCAGCCGCGTGCAGGCGCCCCTGCTCCGCCGGATCCTCCGCGCGGGAGCCCCGGCCTTCTACGCGACGGTGGTGGCCCTGGCGCTGCTCGAAGAGGCGGCTTGGGATCGCTGGGTCTGGCACGACCGCCCGTGGCTCTTCGGCGAAGGGGCCAACCCGCCGGCTGCCGCGCTGCCGCTCCTCGTCCCGCTCCTGGCGCTGCCGCAGTCGCTCCACTACGTACTGGACGCCTTCGTGTGGCGCGCCCGGAGCAACCCCCAGCTGCGTTGAGGGCGACCGGCTCACGGCCGCCCACCGCCCTGGACGTGCTACAAGAGACCGCGGAGGGGTCGAGATGCGGATCATCGCTCTGGTGCTCATGGGAGCTGTCGCTTGTGGATCGCCACAGGGGCGCGACGAGGGTTCGTCCGAAGAAGCGACCAGCGGTCGCGAGCACGTCACGCCCGAAGCGCAGCCCGCGCCCGAAGCGCAGCCCGCGCCCGAAGCGCAGCCCGCGCCCGAAGCGCAGCCCGCGCCCGAAGCGCAGCCCGCGCCCCAGCCACAACCGCAAGGGCCCGGCTCGGTCCGCGTCACCAACACGGTCGGAGGCCAGGCCGCCGGGGGCACCGTGCAGCTCGTCGACGAAGCCGGCGAGATCGTCGCCGAAGGCAGCAGCGGCGACACCTTCGAGGTCCCCTCTGGGGTCTACTTCGTCGTTGGCACCGTCACCGAACCGACGGTGCTCCTCGACACGCCGACGAGACGCTCCGATGTGCCGGTCCGCGTGAGCGCAGGGGAGGTGGCCGAAGCCTTCGTGGACCATCCACGCTCGCTCGTCCGCTTCCGCGTGCTGCGCAGCGGTCGCCCCGTGCGGCGCTGGCGCCTCGAGCTACGGCGCCGGGGCTGGGAACAAACCGTGACGGTCGAGCCCAGCGACGAGTACATCCCCCTGACGCCGGGGCGCTACGACGGCACCGTGGTCCTGGGGACCACCCGCGTCGAAGTGCAAGACGTCGTGCTGCAGGCCGACGCCCGCCAAGACCTGCCCATTCGGGTCCAGTAGAGACGCGGGAGCGGCCCTTCGTCTCGCCCCACACGACTCATTCGTCGTTGCCATCGATCCCGTCGCGGGCGATTCTGGCGGCGGCCCCATTGGCTGTCTGCCTCGTCCGCCACGGCGGGCGATGTCGAACCCAACGAAAACCAACGGAGACAGGATGAAGTACTGGCTGACATGTGCCGCCCTCCTCGCGACCGCAGGAACCACCCGCGTGGCCTTCGCGGACCTTCCCGAAGGCATCACCTACGATGACGGGTATGCCTACTTCAAGGTCGAGAGCCACGGCAGCGTGTCGAACAACCGCCCCACTCACGAATACACGTTCCACGCGAACGCGCGGCTGCTCGGCACGGGCATCGCCCAGGGCAGCGCTTTCAAGTTCGTGATCAAGCAGGGGCGGCGCACCCTCCACAGCTTCGTCTGCGAAGGACGGCCCGCCACCCGGCCCCGGCAGCATCGCGACAACCCCCCCGACATGTTCGTCGTCGACGACTGCACCGACCGTGACACGCGGCTGAACGTCGACGGCGATCTCACCGTCGAGGTCTGGTTCATCGACGACGCCACCGACGAGGAACACCTGGCCCACACCCACACCGTCGACGTTCGCCGGCTTCGTCAGGAGAACCACCAGGGCATCGAGCGCCCCGCGGACTTCGTCGTCAACCAGCACGGCTGGACGCCCGTGGCGCTCATCGACCAGACCCCGGCGCGCCACCAGCCCATGTACAGCCAGGATAGGCCCGGCGACAACTCCGTCTCCGTGGTCTTCCACTGGTCGCCCGTCGGCAGCATGGGGCCACTCTCGCTCCGTTGCTCGGTGAACGGGGAGCGGGTCCAGTTCCCGGTGCCGATCGTCCCGCGCACGCGGGTCCGGACCCGCGCCTCGGACGCCTCGGAGATCCACCGCGCGGGCAACTCCACCGAAGGCGACCACGTCAACTTCTACGCGGACATGTTCCACCTCCCGATCACCTTCGGGGAGAGCTCCCATGCGCCTCGGCTCGAAGACCATCCGGGCCGCTGGGAGTGCCTGATCCGCGACATGCAGCGCCGCACGGTGCGGGAGTTCGCCTTCACGGTGGCGGACGGTGCGATCCAGCCGCACCCCGAAGAAGTCGCCGGCGGCCTGCATTTTCCGGAGGGCGTCCACATGCTGGACGTGTCCATCCCCGCCGATAGCCCCGCCGACGCGCGCACCGACCCGGCCACGGCCCGTGCCGGCGCGTTCTACGGCCACCCCTGGGCGAGCGAGGAAGGCCGCGCGATGGCTCAGCGGGTCCCTCAAATCGGCGAGGCCTTCCCGCAAAGTGCGAGGCGCCGAGGCCGCAGCCGCCGCAGGCGCCGTTCGCGACGCTGAACGCGACCGTCCCGGAGGCCGCCGATGCTATCCTACCCGCTCGCCGTGAACGTGCTTGCCTCGTCTCTCCTCGCCCTGGCCCTGCTCTCGTGCACGCCCCAGGGCGACCCCGCCATTGGAGCCGAAGGCTACACCGACGACTTCGAGCGCGACCGCCTCGGCGACGACTGGAACAACACCGGCGGCCCCTGGGAGATCCGCGACGGTTGGCTCCACGTCCGCGGCGCCCGCAACCGCCCCCTGTGGCTGCGGCGGGTGCTGCCTCGCGACGTCCGCATCGAGTTCGACGCCAAGAGCATGACGCCGGACGGCGACATCAAGGTGGAGGTCTTCGGCGACGGCAGCAGCCGCGCCGAGCACGAGAGCTACACGGCCACGAGCTACGTCGTCATCTTCGGCGGCTGGGGCAACACGATGAACATCATCGCCCGCATGGACGAGCACGGCGCCGACCGCGCCGTCGGCCCTCGCCGCCCGGTCGAGACGGGACACGTCTACCACTGGGTCATCGAGCGGGAGGGCGACACGATCCGGGCCACCGTCGACGGACAGGAGCTTGCAACGATGGTGGACGAGCACCCCCTGGAGGGGCGCGGCCACGACCACTTCGCCTTCAACAACTGGCAGTCCGACCTCTGGTTCGACAACCTGAGGATCACCCCCCTGTGAGCCCCCACGCCGCTCCGAACAGATGAAAGCGCCCAGCGAGTTCGAGGCAAAACTCCACGACCTGGAAGGTCGGCTCGATCGCCTCAAGTCGCTCTACGATCAGTGGTTCCAAGGCCTCGAGCGCATCCCGCCGGTGCGGCAGCGCGAGCGCTTCGAGCGCGACATCCGCGAGCTACGCAAGCGCCAACCCCGCAACACCGCGCTGCGCTTTCGGTTCCAAACCCTCTACCAGCGCTACACGACGCTGATGAATTATTGGAACCGCGTCACCCGCCAGATCGAGGAAGGTACCTACAAGCGCGACCTGATGCGGGTTCGACGACGACGCCGCGGACGGCAGGCCCGCCGCGAGGACGCGGCCTCTGCAGAGGTCGCCATCGACGTGGAGCTCGACCTCGATTCCGTGGACCTCGACGCAGAGATCGCCGGCGCGCTGGCGATGCTCGACGGCCCGGACCCGGAGCCGCTGAGCGGAGACAAGACCGAACCCAACATTCAGGTCGCAACGGTCCTGGGCGCACCGCCCCCTTCGACGCCAAGGGCCGCCGCCGCGCCGGCCCCGGTCACGGCCACCTTTGGACGCCCCAAAGAGCGACCGAAGCCCGCGGTGTCGCCCGGGCCGAAACCCGCCGCCAAGCCGCCCCCGCCTCCGACCCAGGCCGCGCGTCGCCCGCCCCCTCCGCCGCCGAGCTCGCGGAGCACCGGCGACGTGGACGTGCGGCGCATCTACAGCCAGTACATCGAGGCGCGACGCCGCAACCATCAGCGCACGGACAACGTCAAGTTCGAGGCGCTGGAGCGTCAGATCAAGAAGATGGTCCCCAAGCTCAAGAAAAAGCACCGAGGCAAGAAGATCGACTTCGAGGTCGTGGTCAAGGATGGGAAAGTCGGGCTCAAACCGGTCGCGAAGGACTGACCAGCGCGGCGCCGCGCCGAGCGCATCCTCCCACGACCGACTTTACTTGCCTCACCCACTGCCGTAGGTGCGTTGGGTGCGCCGCCGAGCCCAGAGGCCTTCTGGCGTCGCCCCGCGAATGCGCGCGGGCCTTCTCGCGGTCTGCCTTTTCGCCGCGTGCGCCGCGGGCGATGACCGAGAGCCGCTCGTCGTCTTCGCCGCCTCGTCTCTGGCGGACGCCTTCGAGGAGCTCGAGAGGAGCTTCGAGCGGGCGCATCCCGACGTTGATCTTCGCCTCGTGTTCGCCGGCAGCCAGGTCCTGCGTCTGCAGATCGAGCACGGCGCCGAAGCGCACGTCTTCGCCTCCGCCGACGCGAGCCACACCGACGCGCTCACCCGAGAAGGCCTGCTCGTCGGCAGCGAGGTCTTCGCGGAGAACGAGCTCGTGATCATCACCCCCGTCGGCGAGTCCTCCGTCCACGACCTCCACAGCCTCGAGGGTGCCGCACGGCTGGTGATCGGAGCCGAGAGCTCCCCGATCGGTGCGTACACGCGGCAGCTCTTCGACAACGTCGCCCGCGCCTTTGGACCAGAGCATGCAGCCCGGCTCCGAGCAAACGTCGTGTCCCAGGAGAGCAACGCGCGGCTGGTCCGCACCAAGGTCGAGCTCGGAGAAGCAGACGCGGCCATCGTCTACCGCACCGACGCGCGGCTGTCCGCGAGCGTGCGCGCCGTCCCGCTCCCGGCCGCTCTCAACGTTCGCGCACGCTACCGGGTCGGACTCGTCCGCACAGCCCCTCCCGTCGCCGAGGCGTTCCTGCGGCTGCTCCGGTCCGCCGAGGGTCGCAGCCTCCTCGAAAGGCATGGCTTCCTCACGGAGGCGCTGTGACGAAGCTCCCCTCCGCCACGGCCACCTTCGGCGGGATGCTCGGTGCGCTCCTCGTTGGCCTTCTGGTCGCACCGCTCGGTGCCCTCGCCTGGAAGGTGGGCCCCAGCGACCTCGCCGCAGGGCTGGCGCACCCAACGTTCGCAGCCGCGCTCGGGCTCACGCTGCGGACGACGCTCGTCAGCCTCGGAGCCACGGTCTTGCTCGGTACGCCCCTCGCGTGGTGGCTCGCGAGATCGCCGACGAGGGCCGCCAAGGTGACGAGCGTCCTCGTCGAGCTCCCCATCGTCATCCCACCGGCGGTCATCGGCGTCGGCCTCCTGCAGACCTTCGGGCGCCAGGGGATCTTCGGCCCGCTCCTGGAGCAGTTCGGGCTGAGCGTCCCCTTCACGCCTTCCGCTGTCGTCCTCGCACAGCTCGTGGTCTCCGCGCCCTTCTACGTGCAGGGAGCGGCGAGCGCCTTTCGCAAAGTGGACCCCGAGCTGCTCGTCGTCGCGCGCACCCTCGGTGCCTCGCAAGGAGAGGCCTTCGTGCGGGTCGCGCTGCCTGTCGCCCGCCCGGGCTTGTTGGCAGGCGCCTCGCTCGCGTGGGCTCGGGCCATTGGCGAGTTCGGCGCAACGCTGCTCTTCGCCGGGAACATGCCGGGCACGACCCAGACCATGCCGCTGGCGATCTTCTCGGCGCTCGAGTCCGACGTTCGCGCCGCGGTGGTGCTTTCGCTGGTGCTCGCCACCACAGGGGCGGGGCTGCTGCTCGCCCTTCGCTGGGCGGTGCGCTCAGCCGACCGCGCGAGGACGCCGTGAGCCGCTGGCGCGTCTCGGTGCAGCTCGCTCTCGGCGCGCTCGATCTGCGCGTGGACCTCGAAGGCGAGGACGGCCCGCTCGCGCTCATGGGTCCCAACGGGAGCGGCAAGACCACCCTGCTGCGCGCCATCGCCGGCGCGGTCCCGGCGGCCCATGCGGAGGTCAGCGTCGGGTCGAGGGTCCTGGAGAGCACCTCTCGGGGCGTGCGCCGCCCCATCGAAGAGCGACGCATCGGCTACGTACCTCAGGGCTACGGTCTCTTCCCGCACCTGAGCGCCGCCGCGAACATCGCCTTCGGCCTGACGACGGGCCGCCGTGGCCTGAGCCGACACGAGGCGCTCGAACGCGCCACGGCCCTACTCACCGAGCTTGGCTGCGGTCCCCTCGCCGACCGGCGCGTCGACCAGCTCTCCGGCGGCGAGCGGCAGCGGGTCGCCCTCGCTCGCGCCCTCGTGCTCGAGCCGGAGCTCCTGCTCCTCGACGAGCCGCTCGCTGCCCTCGATCCGACGAACCGACGACGCGTGCGCGGCTTCCTCGCCGACCACCTGCGCTCCTTCGGACGGCCGAGCCTCGTCGTCACCCACGACCCCAAGGACGTCGAGGCGCTCGGCGGCCGATTGGCGATCATGGACGCCGGCCGCGTGGTGCAGCAGGGCACCCTCGCGGAGATCCGCTCGTCTCCCGCGACGGAGATGGTGGCTGAGCTCGTGGGTGCCTGTGGCTGAGCTCCAGCACCTCTCGAAACGCCTCGCCGCTTCGTGGTCCGCAAGCGCCCTGCGCCACCATCCTCTCACCTCGACAAGACTCGGTATTCCCTCGGCTCGCGGACGCGGCCCGTGTCGCACCCCGTCTACGGATCGACGGACGATCGTCTGTTGAGGTGCGTCTTACAGGCGCCGGCGACGAAGCTCGTAGTCCGCTGCGAAGGCTTCCTCGATCTCGCCGTCCTCGCCGGTGAGCCACCGCATCTTGAGCTTCTCCGGCACTCGGATCACCCCAGGCGCGACATAGGTACCGAAGAGCAGGTCCCACAGCGGCGAGGTCACCCCGTGGTTCTTCGAGGGATCCCCGAAGTGGTGGTAGAAGTGATGCCGCCGCGCCCAGCGCCCATAGCGCGGCGTGCCGGCGTGCGTGTGCAGGCGCCGATGGAGCACCTCGTAAAACAGGTAGAAGCCGACGAGGCCGGTGGTATAGGCGGCGCCGAGAGCCCAGCCGCCGAGAGCGACCGCCGGCCCGAGGACCACCGCGGTCGCCACGAGGGCGGCAACTCCCTTCTTCCAGGCCGGCGCGAAGTAGTCTCCCTGGCTGTGGTGGCGAATGTGCTCGGCCGCAAAGGGGTTGCGCCGATGCTTGTGCCCCAACCAACGATGGATGCAGTACTCGAGCAGGCTCCAGCTGAGAACCCCGCCCAGAAACGCCGCCACCCCATGGGCCGTCATCGCTCCTGCTCCTTCCTTCGTTCGCCCCGATTCCATTCCGCACCAAGGGTCGCGAGGCTGTTCTCATCGGCCCCGAAGCCGGTCAGAAGCGTCGTCAGCATCGCGTACGCGAGTCCGTCGGCGTCGACCAAAGCCGGGGCGATGCGCTCCTGTTTGCGCAGCTGAAGCGCTCCCTGGAGGCCCACCCACAGCAGCAGTGCCCGCTGCCGCGCGTCCCCGACGCGAATCGCACCGGTGGCGCCGGCCTCCTGGAGCGCCACTGCGAGAGGCGTCAGCGCGCGACCGACCGCTCGACCGACCTCCGGGGCCCCCTGGTCGGTGCCGATCCACACCTCGGATTCGGCGAGGAGACGGCCGAGCAAGCCGAAGGCCTGCGGCGAGCGCCGAGCGAAGTTCCGAAACGCACGACACAGAGCGACGACCCGCACCAACGGGTCGGCGGCCTCGACCGCGCATAGCTCATCGGCGAGGGCGTCGACGAGACGCACCACGACCGACGCGAGGAGCGCATCCTTCGAAGGAAAGTACCGGTACAGGGCACCCGGCGTGTAGTCCGCCGCGTCGGCCACCCGCTTGATCGAAAGCGCCTCCAAACCTTCGGAGAGCACGATGTCCACCGCCGCCTGAACGATGCGCGCCCGGTTGGCTCGATGCCGGCGGGCCCGCGGCTGGACCGTTTCGTAAACCACGACCAGAGAGTAAACGTGATTTACGCTATCTGCAAGCAGGACCTCCCCGACGAAGCGCTCGTTCCGAGTATCCGCTGCACGAGCCCCGCGCGAGGCTCATGCAACGCTTACCGTTCCGAAGAAGCCCTCCTTCCGAAGAAGCTCCGCCGTCGGCGGCGTCGCGTTCACGCAGTGCACGGACTCCCGAAGACCGAAGAAGCCCTCCTTCCGAAGAAGCTCCGCCGTCGGCGGCGTCGCGGCGCCCGAGCGCGGGCTCCGACGAGCCGCTGGCCCAACGATCGGCGCGTGCTATCGTCGCTGCCCTGGCCGAGTGGCGGAACTGGCAGACGCGCCGGATTCAAAATCCGGTTCCCTCGGGAGTGCGGGTTCGAGT
>JALVDI010000143.1 GCA_027009115.1 Polyangiaceae bacterium
TCGGTGGACGCGCCCGGGCTGAGACCGGAGGATAGCGGCGCGGCAGGGGGCCAGCAAGACGAGGGCGGGCTCGACGCGGTGCGGGTCGGTTCGCGGTTCCGGCCGGTCAGGGGCGGTAGTCGTTGGTCAGGGGCGGTAGTCGTTGGGGTTGATGCCGTAGCGCTTGAGCCAGCGATGAACCTGCATCCGCTCCTTGCCCAGCTCTCGGCCGATGGCTGCGATATTGCCCCGGTGGCGCGCCAGGAGCTCTCGAAGGGCCTCTTCGGAGGGGGCGTTCCGGGAGCGCCGGGCAGGCGGGCCCGTCGAGGCACGCGGAGGTTCGCCGTGGCCCTCGAGGGCGGATCGGACCGTCGCCGGGAGATGCTCGAGCTCGAGGGTCGGGTTCGTTCCTCCGAGGGCGAGCGCCAGCTTCACGGCGCTTTCGAGCTCCCGGACGTTGTATGGCCAGTCGTAGTGGGCGAGGGCCAGCATGAACGGAAAACCCACCTCGATCTCGGGTCGGCCGGCTCGATCGAGGAAATGTCGGACCAGTCGGTAGAGGTCCTCGCGGCGCTCGCGGAGCGGCGGCAGGGCGAGGGGGACCTCTCGCAGTCGCGCCAGGAGGTCGCCCCGGAATCGGCCTTCGGCGACTTCTCGGTCCAGGTCTCGGTGCGTGGCACACACGACCCGGACATCCACCCGTTGCGGTGTGGTGGCTCCGAGAGGGAGGACCTCTTTCTCCTGGAGCACCCGCAGGAGCTTCGCCTGGGCCTCCAAGGGCATGTCGCCGATCTCGTCGAGGAAGAGCGTCCCGCCGTGGGCCGCCTGAACGAGCCCGGGCTTGTCCTGGGTCGCGCCGGTGAACGCGCCGCGCCGGTAGCCGAAGAGCTCGCTTTCGAGGAGGGTGGCCGGGAGCGCGGCACAGTTGATCGCCTGCAGCGGCCCGCGCCGCGCCGAGAGCCGGTGGAGCTCCCGGGCGACCAACTCTTTTCCCGTGCCGCTCTCGCCCGTAACGACCACGGAGAGCTCGGTCGGTGCGACGCGTGCGATTTGGTCGAGGAGAACGTCGATGAGGTATCCGCCGATGAGCGCACTGTCCTGCACGCGATGGGAGACGGGGCGCGCGCTGGCGAGGACTTCCCCGCCGATCGGGTAGGCGGCGAAGCGGGCGGCGTTCGCTTCGGTGTACCGAAAGAGCGTGTCGCCGATGCGCACCACGTCGTGCGCTCGCAGGAGCTGCGCCTGCACGCGGACGCCGTTGACGAGGGTGCCGTTGGTCGAGCCGCGATCGAGGATCCACCACCCGTCGGGGCGCCGCTCGATTCGTGCATGGTAACGGCTTACCGCCGCCTCGGCGATGGCCAGGGCGTTGTCGGGCTCGCGACCGATGTCGAGCACGCGCCCGGTGAACGCGAGCGCCCCCGGGAGGTGCGAGTGCAGCCGCGAGTACACCAGGACCAGGCCCGGTGAGGATCCCTGGCTCACCCGTAGCCGCGGGACCGGGTCGACCGAAGCGGTGGTCCAGCCGTCCGACTTCGCGTCGCTCATGCCCCTCGCCTCGCCGTGCCCGCGGAGTTCACTCTTCGAGGGAAGCTATCACCGCCGCCTGGTTCGGTCGACGAGTCCGAAGCTCAGCCGGTCGCGCTTCGGTCCGCCGGCGTCGTCGTGAGGGCTGTGAGGAGCTGAGCGACGTCGTAGGGCTTGCGGAGCCAGCGGTCGGGCTGGGCTTCGGCTGGGAGGTAGGGCTCGGACGCACCGCTCGCCAGGACGATGTGCCGCGCTCGCTCCTGGGCGCGCAGGAGCCGGATGACCTCGGCGCCGTTGGCGTCCGCCAAGGTATAATCGACGAGGGCGACATCGAAGGGAGGGCCGTCGAGCGCAGCCACCTCCGCGAGGGTGGCCACTCCGACCGCGTCGATGCCCCGCAGCCCGAGGGCCGTCGTGACCATCTCGCGGACGCCGCGATCGTCCTCGACGACGAGCACACGCCGCGCCAGGCGTCGTTGCACGCCGCTGAGGGCCTTGCTTCGCGACGGGTGGACGCGAGGGAGTCGGAGACAAAACGTGGCCCCCGCCCCGGGCGCGCTGGTGACCGTCAGCTGCCCGCCGATCGTCTCGACGAGCCGGCGCACGATGACCACGCCCAGGCCGTGACCGTCCGGTCGGGTCGTCAGGCCGGTGGTCATGAGCCGCTGCTGCAGCGCGTCGTCCATGCCCGGGCCGTCGTCCGTGACCCGGACCGTCGCGTCCGGGCCGACGGTGAGCCGGACGCGGCGGTGGGCGTGCTGAACGGCGTTCAGCGCGAGGTTCCACAGGCAGCGGAACGCGCCGGCGGAGCTCAGCTGCGTGTAGGTGGGGGAGTCGGCTCGGACCTCCACAACGACCCCGCGGCGCTGAGCCTCCGGGGCGAGGAGGCGGCCCACGGTGCGGGCGGCCGCCGCGAGGTCCGCGGCCCGGTCGTCGGCCTCCCCCAAGAGCAGGCGCGCCGTGTCGCGGGCGGCACGGGCGGCCTCTTCGATCGATTCGAGGGCTTGTCCGACGTCTCCTCCCTCGCGTGCTACCTGCACCCAACCCAGGACCGCGCTCAGGGCGTTGGCGATGTCGTGGGCGGCTCCGGCCGCCAGGAGCTCCGCTTCGCCCTCGCCGTGGGTCATGCCCCTGGCCCTTCATGAGGCGCGTCGTTCCCGTAGCACGGCAAAGCTTGCATGTGGACGGAAGGTAAGAGCAGCCCCTGGCGCGGTCAAGCTCCGGCGAGCGAGGGGCGTTCCCCGTGGCGCTTTTTCCAACGACTCGCGATGGGGTAGGCTCCAGGGACGAGGCCCGGCGACATGAGAACATCCGCGCTTGTTTGTTGGCTCCTGGCGTTGACCGTTTGTGCCTGCGCGAAGGGGGCTCGCGGGGTCGACGCGGGCGTGCCGGCGGACGGCGCGCGACCCGACGTGGGGCATGGGGACGCCGCCTCGGACGGGGGCGGGTGTCCGACGACGTGCCCCGAGGGACAGACCTGCCGCGACGGCCGCTGCCAGGGGGCCGGGTGCGGGCCCGACGTGAGTTGCCCGACCGGTGAGAGCTGCTGCGCCGGGAGCTGCGTGTCGTTGCCCACCGACCCCCTCAACTGCGGGGCGTGCGGGCGGAGCTGCGACACGCGCGGCACCTCTTGCGTGTCGGGGCAGTGCCGCTGCGGTGACGACGCTCAATGCAGCGAGCCCGAGGTCTGTTGCCTCGAAGGGTGCGTCGATGTTCGCAGCGACTCGAACAACTGCGGCGTGTGTGGGCGCATGTGCGCGGACGGGGAGGTGTGTATCGACGGAGACTGCGTCGTTCCGCCGTGCGATCCCGTGTGCGATCCCGGTGAGACCTGCGACGTGATGACGAGGACGTGTACGTGCGGCGCGGGGCCGGCCTGCGCGGACGGCGAGTCCTGTTGTGGGGGGACGTGTATCCCCACGACGGCCGATCCTTCCAACTGCGGCGCTTGTGGGAATGTTTGCGGGGCTGGCGAGGCCTGCCTGGACGGCACGTGCACCACGGATGTGCCTTGCGAGCCGGCATGCGCCACCGGCGAGACCTGTGTTGCCGGGGTGTGCCGCTGCGGGGCGGGCCCGAGCTGCTCGGGGGCGACGCAGTGCTGCGCCGGGAGCTGCGTCGATACGGGCAGCAGCGTCGCGCATTGCGGCACCTGCGGCCGCACCTGCGGCGGCGCCGAGCAGTGCTGTTCGGGCCTGTGCATCAACACCTCGAACAACGTCGACCACTGCGGGGCCTGCGGGAACGATTGCGGCGGCACGGCGGACTCGTGCGTCGGCGGGGCCTGCTCCTGTCAGGGTGGCCCAGCATGTCTCGTGGCGTGTGTGCCCCTCGCGGGGTGCTTTCCGCTCTGAGCTGACGAGGGGCCTGGCGTTCTGGTACTCGGGAGCATGGCCAACGAACCGGACGACGCCGAGCTGCAGCGCATCGCGCGCCTCGCTCGGATCCGGCTGGAGGACGACGAGGTGCCGCGTCTACGGGCGGACCTCGGGCGGGTGTTGGCGCTCGTGTCCGAGCTCGAGGCCCTGGACCTCGAAGGCGTCGAGCCGATGTTCCACGCGCGCCCAAGGTGCCCCCTTCGCGCCGACGAGGTGAGGGCCGGGGCCGTCGCCGCGCCGATCGTCGCTGCTGCGCCCAAGGTCGTGGACGGATCCGTCGCCGTGCCGCGGGTGTTCGAGGGCGAGCGATGACGCTCCTGGACGAAGGAGTCGTCGCGATCGCGGAGGCGGTCCAGGGCGGGCTCGATCCACGCACCGTCGTCGAGGAGGCCCTCGCGCGGATCGCGGCGGACACCACCAACGCCTTCGTCCAGGTGGCTGGCGACGCGCTCGATCAGGCCGCCGCCGTCGATCCGAGGGCGCCGCTGGCGGGCGTGCCGATCGCCGTCAAGGACAACCTCTGCGTTCGAGGGACTGCGACGACCTGCGGCTCCAAGATCCTCGGGGATTGGGTGGCGCCTTATGACGCGCACGCCGTCCAGGCCCTGCGGCGCGCCGGTGCGGTCATCGTCGGCAAGACCAACCTCGACGAGTTTGCGATGGGCTCCTCGAGCGAGACGAGCGCGTACGGGCCCGTGCGCAACCCTTGGGACCGGAGCCGCGTGTCG
>JALVDI010000144.1 GCA_027009115.1 Polyangiaceae bacterium
GCTCCCTTGACGCGACCCCCGCGGCTGCCATACTCCGCCGCCTCGCGGGCGGCCGCCCGCCTCTTCCATCAACCCACGCGCCCTCACCGTGCCTGGAGAGCGCGCCTGTCACAGGGGCACGCCATGCCGTTGCTGAACGACCGCAAGTCCGAAATCATCAAGGAATTCCAAACCCATGAAGGTGACACGGGCTCGCCCGAGGTCCAGATCGCGCTGCTCACGGAGCGCATCATCTACCTCACCGAGCACTTCAAGACGCACAAGAAGGACCACCATTCCCGGCGTGGCCTCCTCAAGCTGGTCAGCCGCCGTCGCCGCCTGCTCGACTACGTCCGAAACAAGGACGTGACCCGCTACCAGAAGATCATCGAGCGGCTCGGGATCCGTAAGTAACACGCCGCACGTGAGACACCTCACGTTTCTGAAGGCGAGACGCCGTCGTGCCCAGGCGCGACGGCGTCGTTCGTTTTGCGTTTCGAGCCACGATCGACAAGAGTGCGCCGCGAGAAGAACGGGACCGGTCCGAGGTACGAACTTCGTTCTTCGCTTCGAGCGCTCGACACGTCGTCGAGCTTTCGAACCGAGGAAAGAGCTTCGACCTCCTGCCGTCGCCCGGGACAGACCCCCCAAGAAGTCCGGTCGCGCCGACGTCGTCGTGCGCGCATCGGCGGAGATCCGAAGACATGATCATTCGAGAATCGGTCAAGGTCGGCGACAAGGTCGTCACCTTGGAGACAGGACGCATCGCGAAGCAGGCCGGAGGCTCGGTCCTCGTCACCTGCGGCGAATCGGTGGTGCTGGTCACCGCGTGCGGCAGCAAGGAAGCGCGCCCGGGCCAGTCGTTCCTTCCCCTCACCGTCGACTACGTCGAGAAGACCTACGCGGCGGGCAAGATCCCCGGCGGCTTCTTCAAGCGCGAGGGACGGCTCCGCGAACACGAGGTCCTGACCTCACGGCTCATCGACCGCCCCTGCCGCCCCCTCTTCCCGGAAGGCTATCGCGCTGAGATCCAGGTCATCGCGACGGTCCTGTCGGCGGATCAGGAGAACCCGACGGATGTCCTGGCGATGACCGGCGCGTCCGCGGCCCTGATGCTCAGCCCCATCCCCTTCGCCGGACCCATCGCGGGCATCCGCGTCGGGCGCATCGACGGCAAGTTCGTCGCCAACCCCACGTTCGCGGACCTCGAAAAGAGCGACCTCGAGATTCAGATGGCCGCCAGCAAGGACGCCATCGTGATGGTCGAAGGCGAAGGCGACGAGATCTCCGAGCAGGACCTGACGGAGGCCCTGGCCTTCGGGCACGAGGCACTCCAGCCCCTCCTCGCGCTGCAGACGGCGATGCAGGAGGCCGCCGGCAAGGAGAAGTGGGCCTACGTCCCTCCGAAGCGGGACGAGCGAATCGACGCGCGCGTCAAGGAGGTCGCCCTCGATCGGATCAGGGAGGCGTGCAACATCGCGGAGAAGCACCCGCGCTACGACCGCTTCAAGGAGATCAAGCAGGCCGTCGCCGCGGAGCTCGCCGACGAGTTCCCGGACCAAGAAAGCGACATCAAGGCGGCCTACGAGCAGCTCCGTTACGACACGATGCGCGCGCAGGTGCTGGACGAGAAGCGCCGCGTCGATGGTCGCGACTACCGCACGGTGCGTCCGATCAACATCGAGGTGGGTTTCCTCCCGCGCACCCATGGATCGGCGCTCTTCACGCGCGGTGAAACGCAGTCGATCGTGACGGCGACCCTCGGCACCCGCGAAGACGAGCAGAAGATCGACGGCCTGCTCGATCCCTACTGGAAGAGCTTCCTGCTCCACTACAACTTCCCGCCGTACTCCGTCGGCGAGACGAAATTCCTCCGCGGCCCAGGCCGCCGCGAGATCGGCCACGGCAACCTCGCCGAGCGTGCCCTCAAGCGGCTCGTACCCAAGGGCGAGGAATTCCCCTACACGATCCGCATCGTCTCGGAGATCACCGAATCGAACGGTTCGTCGTCGATGGCGACCGTCTGTGGCGGCTCGCTGGCGATGATGGACGCAGGCGTCCCACTCAAGGCCGCGGTCGCGGGCGTCGCGATGGGGTTGATCAAGGAAGGCGAGAAGTACGCCGTCCTCACGGACATCCTGGGCGACGAGGACCATCTCGGCGACATGGACTTCAAGGTCTGCGGCACCGAGAAGGGCATCACCGCCATCCAGATGGACATCAAGATCCTCGGCCTGAGCAAGCAGGTGATGCTCGAAGCGCTCGAGCAGGCTCGGGAGGGACGGCTGCACATCCTCGGCAAGATGAACGAGGTCCTCGCCACGCCGCGGTCCGAGCTGAGCAAGCACGCCCCGCGGATCACGACGATCAAGGTCAAGCCCGACCAGATCCGTGTGGTCATCGGACCGGGCGGCAAGATGATCAAGGCGATCGTCGAGCAAACCGGCGCGAAGGTGGACGTCCAGGACGATGGCACCATCGCGGTCGCGGCGAGCGATCCCGAGGCGGTCAAGAAGGCGCTGGCGATCATCGAGAGCCTCACGACGGACCCCGAGGTCGGCCAGAAGTTCAAGGGCGTCGTCAAGCGCGTCGAGCGCTATGGCGCCTTCGTCGAGATCGCCCCCGGCAAGGAAGGACTGCTGCACGTCACAGACCTGGCCTGGGAGTTCGTCGAGAACGTCGACGACGTGGTGAAGCTCGGCGACGAGATCGAAGTCGTGGTGAGCAACATCGATCGCGACGGGCGCCTGAAGGTCTCGCGCAAGGCGCTGCTGGACAAGCCCGAGGGCTACGTCGAGAAGCCACCGCGCGATCGCGAGGGGCGTGGAGATCGCCGCGACCGTGGGCGGCGGGACGACCGTGGCCGCGGCCGGGGCCGGGGCCGCGACGACCGGGGACGGGGACGGCGCCGAGAGCGAGACGGCGACGGGGAGCCGCGGGAAGCGCGCGAGGGCGAGGAGCGGCGAGCCGAAGGTGCGGAAGGGGACGGCGAGGAACGTCGCCGCCGTCGTCGACGACGACGCCGCGAGGGCGGCGGCGAGGACCAGGCGCCGCCCAGCACCGACGCCTGACCCCGAGGTTCCCCATGCAGAGCCGCGTCGAGCTACCGATCCAACGATTGCGCTCGGACGCGGCTCTGCCGCGTTTCGCGAGCGAGCTAGCGGCGGGGATGGACCTCGCCGCCGCCCTCGACGAACCCCGAATCATCGATCCCGGCACCTGGGCGGCGATCCCGACGGGTCTGGCCATGGCCGTGCCGCCAGGCTACGAGGCCCAGGTCCGGCCCCGCTCGGGCCTCGCCTTGCGCCACGGCGTCACGGTGCTCAACGCCCCGGGCACCATCGACGCCGACTACCGGGGCGAGGTCAAGGTGCTCCTCATCAACCACGGCCGCGAGCCCTTCGTCGTGCGCCACGGCGATCGCGTCGCGCAGCTCGTGCTCGCCCGCCACGACAGCCCCGTGATCCGCGAGGTCCGGGTGCTCGACGAGACCTCGCGCGGGACAGGCGGATTCGGAAGCACCGGCGTATGATGGGCCCGCCCATGGGCTCGACTTCGGAACGCACCGCCGTCACCGGCGCGCCCACGCTCTCGCCTCCGCGCCACGGACAAGTGCTGGGCGAACGCTACGAAGTCCGCCACCGGCTGGGCGCCGACCCCTTCTCGATCGGGCTGCTCGCCTTCGATCAAGAGACGGAGGAGTCGGTGCTGCTGCGGGTGCTGCGCCCCGAGCTGCTCGACCCGGACCAGGCAGCGGACGTGACGCGCCGCCTCCAGCACGCGGTCGGCGTCGGCGGCAAGTACCTGCCGGCGCTCCTCGACGCCGACCGCGATGGGCTCTGGGTCTACACGACCGAGACCCTGCCGGAGGGCGTCTCGATGCGCGACGTCCTCGACGGCCGCATCGCGACACCGACCCGCTCGTCCGCCGAAGAGCTGCTCCCCCTGGTGGCCCACCTGGACGCCGCTCTCGCGGTGATTCCAGCGGAGCTCTGGCACGGAGACGTGCGCCCGGCCCAGATCTGGATCGACACCCACCGACTCGAGCTCAAGGGCCCGTTCTTGGTCCCCGCGCTCCCGAGCGGAGCGCTCGCGGCGGTCCTTCGGCGACACGGGGACCTACGACGGAGGGGCGCCCCCGAGCTGATGGCCGGACGCGGCGGCCCGGCCTCCGACCGCTACGCCGTCGCGGCGCTCGTGCACGAGGCACTCACGCTCACACCGCCCCCGGAGCCGGGAGCGGCGGTCTCACCGGCCCTCGGCCCCCTCGCGCGCCCCTTGGGGGCCCTCCTGCACCCCGATCCCAACCGGCGTTCGGCGTCCCTCGAACCCTTGATCGAGGCCCTCGCCCGAGTGGCCGGGCTCGCCCCTCCTGACTTGGAGCCCGCCCCCGCCCGACACCGCCAGCGCCTCCGCCCCCGCCCGCTCGGGGCTCGACCACTTGCATCGACCGAGCCCCCGGCGGACACCATAGCGGCGATGGCGTCCGAGACCGACCCGAGCGCACCCGACTCCAACCCGACGGTGGTCGGACCGAGTCCGTCCGCGGAGGAGCGCACGGTCGTCGTCGGCGCCGTGGGGGAGCACGAGCCCACTGCCGTGCGGCCGCCCCCGAGCG
>JALVDI010000145.1 GCA_027009115.1 Polyangiaceae bacterium
GCGGAGGCTGTCGCGGCCAAGATGAAGAAGAACCGCGCGAAGTACCCGGCGGACGAGTGGCGCGGGCGCTGAGTCGTTCGATGGCCTCGATCCGCAGCGCTTCGAGTAGCGGTGATGTTCGAGCAAAGCCCTCAGGCATGGGACGGAGAGCGGGGATCGGAAGCAGCCGAAGGCCACCTGAACGAACGCTCGTGGGCGCTCGCCGCGGTGGCCTTCGACTCGGAACGGAACCGAAGAAGCGAGGAACTCAGCGGACGCGGACGAGGTAGATGAGGCCCACGTAGGAGGGGACCGTTGCGATGTCGTGGGAGTGGACGCCCGTACCGGGCTGGGTGTAGTAGTCCCGCACGGCACCGTTCTGATCTCCGAATGGGAAGACGCCGGCTCCGCCGAAGCGGCTAATCCCATCTGAGTCGTAGTCCGCCAGGGTGAGCTCCGTTCCCGCGGCGTCCCACCCGTGGATGCGGCGCACGTTTCCCAACTGAATCGACTTGCGCAGCCACACGTGCGCGTGGTCGCCCCCGGTGACCGTGACGCTGTCGCTGCCGCCGGTCGTGAATCCGACCGTGCTCCCTTCGACTCCCCGCACGAAGCGCCCGGTCAAATCGGGCTTGGTCGTGCCGGCAAGCGGGCTCTGGGGGTCGGCGACCGCGCTGCCGTCGCAGATCTCGAAGCCTTCCGGCACGGGGGTCTCCGCGGTGGGCCGCCACCACGCGATGACGCCTCCGACCGGCAACCCGTTGTGGGCGTTGCGCGCCCGAACGGCGTAGGGTGCGGCGTGGACACGCTCGATCGGGAAGACCTCCGGTCCGTCCCCGAAGTCCGCGGTCACGGCGATCCAGGCCTCGTCGCTCGCCTCGACGGCGTCGGTGCAAGCGTCGGGTAGCTCGATGGCGAAGCGTCCGTCGGAGACCGTGACGAGCTGCGAGGTCTGGCAGAGCATGGTCGTCTGCAACGCGGAGTCGAAGAGGGTGACGCCGATGGTGACCTCCCCGTCGACGGGCACGCCGTCCCGGCGCAGGGTTCCTTCGTAGCTCATCGCGCCGGGGTCGGGGATGCCGAGCTCCGCCTGGGCGGTCGAGAACCGCCACCCGAGCAGGGCGAGGACGATCGCGCCCGCCCACACGGCGGGCCTGTTGAGTCTCTGGATCTTCATCGATTCTCTCCTCCTGAAAGCGTCAGGCCACCGGTCAGCCGGAGGGTCCCATTGGCGCGAGGTCCCGCGGACCTCGGCGTGAAGCTCAAGTCGCCGTGCAGTTCGAGGCCGCCGCTGGCGTCTCGGATTTCGGCGATGCCAAGACGCCCTTCGAGTTCGATCCCTGTCGCGGGGGCCACGCAGAGCTCCCCCATGCATACACGGCCTTCGCCGCAAGGTGCGTCCGGGACCAGGACACAGCGGTTGACGAGGCTCTCGCCGGAGCCGGACGACTCGCATCGTTCGGCGGGGCAGGTGCGGCCTTCTTCACCGCACTCGAAGGGGCCGTACACGCACAGGCCCTCGGTGCAGGCAACGGCGACCTCGCAGGCTCGGGGTGGGCAGTCCGCCTCGAAGGTGGTCGGCCCGCACTCGGTCCTGGGCATCGCTGCGTCGGCCTGCCCGGCGTCGGGCTCCGGCATAGCCTTGTTGGAGCCGCATGCCGCGCCGGCGAGGGCCAAAGCGATCAGGAACTTGGTAGCTCTCATGGACGTACTCCCGCGACGTAATCGAACCGAATGAAGATGTCGTCGACCCGTGAGAGGTCGAGCGCGTTGCCGGCGGAGGAGCCGCACTCCCGCCCGTCGGGGCAAAGGGCGCGGATGGCGTCCGCTGGGAAGAAGAGCGCGTACTGTCCGAACAGACCGCGGCCGGCAAAGCCGGACTGTGCGCCCTGGCCGTAGTCCTCGCGCTCCATGTCGCTGCGCGCCACATCCGTGCGCACGTTGCTGAGCACCACCCGCGAGTAGGGGGACGGGTCGGAGGTCGCCACCGCGAGGAACGAGCCGTCGGCGTAGGGATCGAGGAAGAGGTTGGTCGAGGGCTGGATGCCGGTCCGTTGGTAGGGGGCGTTGTCGCAGGCGGTTCGGGGACGACACCACTGGCTGAAGAACTCGTTGTGCTTGAGCATCTCGACGCGGGTGAGCGTGGAGCTCCCCGTGATTCCCTCGCTACCAGCGATGCCGACGTTGACCGACCACACCCGCTCTGCGCAGTGGTTTTGCGCGAAGTACCCGTGGCCCACGCTGTACCCGAGGGGCTCCTCCTGAGGCGGCAAGAGCTCGAAGGGGATGCGCTGGCCGAGGTATCGACCGTCGTCGTACACGGCGTAGCGCGGGTCGGTGAGGATGAGCCGCAGCCGCTCCGACGGCGAGAGCTTGGCTTCCCCTTCCGGTGCGTCTCGACGGTCGGAGAGCTGGAAGATGTCGTCGCGGAGGCTCAGCACGACGAAGGCGTCGCCCACGGTTCCGTCACCGATTTGACGATTCGCGGTGCTCGCGAGCATCTCGTCGCGCACCATCGAGAGCTCCGCGGGCGTGTGCGCGGCGAGGATCCGGTCGCGGAAGCCGTCGGCGTTGCATTCCTGCCGTTCGTAGTCGACAGCCATTGCGGCGAGGAAGGTCACGCGCCGGGCCAGCCGCATACGTGTCTCGAAGAGGCGCAGGGATTCGTCGAGCCAGAGCATGCCCGCGTAGGGTTGAGGGCCCACGTCGTCCGAGAGGGCCCCCACGCCGCTTCGCACCAGCGTCGCGAGCTCGCGCTTGAGGTTCTGCAGCTCGAGGAGGGTGGACGCGAGCTCCTGGGACGCCCGCTGGATTTCCAAGCTCGCGGTCCGCAGGCCGACCATCTCCTTGCTCGCCTCGTTCATGCACAGGCGCAGGTCGAGCTCGCGCTGGATCGCCATCATGTAGCCGTCGTGGGCCTCCTGTTTGGCGTCCACCTCCTTTTGGAGCTCGTCGGCGGCCATGGTGAGGCCGGTCGCAGCCAAGGACGTGACCGCGACGGCGGCAGCGGCATAGGGACCTGCTGCGGCGCCCACGGTGCCGGCTGCGGACGCTGCGTTTGTTATGCCGCCGAAGGCATCAGCCGCCATGCCCAGGTTGTTGATGTCCTTGTTCAGCCCCGCCACCTCGCTCTCGAAGCGGCGCGTCTCGTCGGCGAAGAGGCCTTGCGCCTGACTCTGCAGGGTGCAGGTCCCGACGGCGATCCGGTAGCGCTCGTAGTGCTCTTCGAGCCGAGCGCGGGCGGCCTCGAGGTCGGTGAACGCCGCTCGGGTCGCCAGCGCGGCCATGCCAAGGCCTCCGCGGTAGCACTCGGCGCGGTCGAGGGCTTCGGGGGCCTGCGGTGCGACGGGCGGCGTACCTCCGACATTTGCGTCGGCGATTTGTTCGCAGCGCGCCCGCGCCGCCGTCAGGGCGCTGAAGGCGTCGAGGTCTTCCACGGTGGAGGGCTCTTCGGTGCGCGGCATGAAGTCCGCGAAGCCGTCGATGGCCTGGGCGGGAGGCTGCGTAGGCACGCCGAAGGAGATGCGCGCGAGGGCCGCCTCCGGGAGCGTGTGGGTGGTCGAGGCGGTGGAGAGCACGAAGCCCTCCGGCGAGCGGGTGGCCCGAAGGCTTTCGAGCTCACCGGCGATCGTGGCGAGGTAGGCGTCGTGCTCGGGGTCCTCGGGGAAGCCGGCGCGAGCGCTGCTGCGGCGAAGGGTCGCGGCCATGCAGACATCGACGACGACCTGGTAGGGCTCGACCTGTCGAGGCGGGGCGAAGTCCGCGCAGTCCGGGTTGGTCGTATCGATGAAGCAGGTGTCGGGATCGAGCTCGAGCTCGCCGCGAGCGAGGGCGTCGAGCAACTCGACGTCGGTCAAACCGTCGACCGGGCAGAGGCTCGCGATCTGCTGGCCGTAATCGCGCTTGACCGCCTCGCGATGGGTCGCGAGGTCTTGAGCGATCTGCAGCTCCTGCGTGTCGAGCAAGAGCCGCGTCGCCCAGGCGTCGCGGGCGGAGCGCTGGGCCTCTTCGGCGTGCTCGATCGCGCGGCCGATCCAGTTGTCGCCGCTCGGGTCCAGGAGGTAGTTGGTCAGGGCGAAGGCGCGCGCTTCGGGCGACTCGACGTCCCGATCGAGGTAGAGGGGTACGGAGCCTTCGTCGATGCCCAGGGCGTTCTCACCCCGTCGCATGGCGACGATGCGAGTCGCGTTGCGCGCGAAGAGCCGATCGAACTCCCGTGCCTGGGCGTCGAAGTCCTCCGCCTCGGTTCCCTCCAGGCCGGCGCCGTCTTGAGCACGGGCAGCGAGCGCCGAGGCAAAGGCGCGGAGCATGAGCGCCTTGCGCATCGTCGAGACGCCCACGCCCTCGGGGGGTGCGTCGGCGCCCGCGAGGTGCGCCTCTTCGAGCAGGGTTTCGAGCAGTTCGAGCCAGGCGACGGACGTCCGCATCATCGAGTAGGCCAACGGTGGGCCGTCGTAGCTCACGCCGAGTCCCGCGGCGGCGGCGTAGTCGACCGCAGGTTGAGTGGGCGCGACCGCGTCGGCGAGCTGGCCGTAGCGCGGGTGGAGCAAGAGGTCGGCGGCTCGTGATGCAGCCCGCAGATAGGCGCCGAGCTCGTCCAGCGAGGGGCAGCTCGCCGAACCGCAGTCGCCGCCAAGCGCCGCGTTGAAGCGCGTGGCCTGCTGGCCCTCCCGGGCGATGTAGCTCCCGAGCTCCACCACCTGTTGCAGCGCCCGATGCGCCAGGAGGGCGGCCTGGAGGTCCACGCTCGTCGCGTTGCGGACGCCGTCGACGGTCGACGCCAGCACCCCAAAGACGCGCAGGGGATGCAGACATGCGCCGGAGGCCCCCGAAGACGGGTCGGCGCCGAGGCTCGCGAGCTCCGAAACACAATCGTTCAGGATGCCGAAGCGGTCCGCCGCCGGTGAGCTCTCGATGCGCAGCACGTAGTCCAGAGCGAACGCGCGCCCCGTGCTCTCGCAGGCGACATCGCCGCTGGTGCGGATGAGCGCGTCGGTGAGCTGCGCGGGGTCGCCGAGGGTGTCGAGGTCGTCGGTACAGGCGAAGCGCTCGGCCTCGGCGAGGGCGCAGCCCGCCCCGCCGCAGCGTGCGTGGGCGAGGGATTCCCAGGGGGTCGGTGCCTCCGCGCGACTCGGCGCGAAGGGCGAGACGTAGCTCGGTGGGACGCTTGGGCCCGGGCCTGCGGGGGCGTCGCCGACGCGCTGCAGATCGAAGAGGATGCGGAGGTAGGGTCGGTGCTCCGAGAAGCCTCCGAACATCAGCTCGAGCTCGAACGCGACCACTCCGTCTTCGAGGCGAAGCATCCGCACCTGGGGCTGAGCGACGACCTCGCTCTCGGGGAGCGTTAGATCGGAGGCGGGGATATGGCGCCAGGCGGGGAGGGTGATCTGCTCGCCCCGGAGGCGCCCCAGGGTTCCGCCTTGGGGGAGGATCAGGCCGAGCGGCTCGCGAATCACCACGACCTGTGTCTCGACGCCGGGGTGCACGTCCATTTCGACCGGCACCGCGGGGAGGCCTTCGACGGAGACCGGCTGCGAACCTTCGGCGCCGGCTGCCAGGACTCGGGCGGTGCCCCGGAGGCGAGCTCCGTTCGCGAGCGGGCCCCACGTTCGGGGCGAGGCGAGGGAGCCGGCGTCGCCAACGCCGAGCTGCGCACGCACGAAGCTCGGGGCGCCGCGCCGGGGGTGGATGGACACGCGGGCCGCGCGGCCATCGATGGCGTCCTCGTTTGCCCTCACCTGGAAGGATGCGTCCGTGCCCGAGGGCACATCGAGGAAGCAGTCCTGTTCGAAACTCACACCGTCGCAGGAGACATCGAGACCGGGCTCGCCGGCCACGCGAACGGTGAGTGTGCTTTCGGCGTCCTGCGCGATGGCGACGGTGTGGGTGAGGTGCTCGTCGGTGAGCAACAGGAAGTCCGCCGAAGTGCGGAGCGTGGGATCGGGCACCACGATGGCCGGAGCGACCGTAGCGTTGCTCGCGTCGTCGCGGCAGCGGCCGAAGGCGTCGCAGTGGCCAGAGGCGCAGTCCTGATCCGAGCGGCATTCGTAGGCGCAGGTGCCGAACTGGCAGGAGGAGCCGCAGGGGCAGTCGTCGTCGATGGCGCACAGGCGTGGCGTTTCCAAGAGCGTGTCATCCGGGATGCACTCTCGTGCGCCGCCCTCGCCCCCGCATCCGACGGCAAGGGCTCCGAAGCATCCCAGGGCGAGCAAGGCGTGGTACAGCGGCCAGCACCGCCCGCGACAATCGCTCGACTCCGCACGCCGAGTGCGCATCGTCCCGTTCCAAACAGCCACCAATTCGACCTCCTGGGCTTCCGCCCGCCGACCCTCGAAGGATGGGGGGCGAGCGGGCATCTCGTCAGATGAATGAGTACGAAGCTGGGGTCGAACTAGTACGACCCCGGGCTCTTGCGCGTCCAGTTCTCGTCCCCGCCGAGTCAGGCCCCGCTCATTCGAGCAGGCCGTGCCGCATGGCGTAGCGCGCCATTTCGGCTTGCGATTCGACCGCGAGCTTGTCTCGGATGCGACGCGCGTGCGTGCTTACGGTCTGCTTGCTGAGCCCGAGTTTGGCCGCCACGTCGCTAGGGCGCATGCCGCTGGCCAGCAGCATGAAGACTTGGAGCTCGCGGTCGGTCAGGCGCGTATGCGGGGCGCCATCGGGGCTGGCCAGGAGTGCCTGGGCGGCTTCGCTCGTCACCGTGCGGCGCCCGGCATGTGCTTCGCGCACCGCCGCGATGAGCTCGTCGATGGGCCGCGTCTTGGACAGGCAGGCGAAGGCGCCAGCCGACAGCACGCGCTGGGCGAACTCGTACTCGTTGTGCATCGTGAAGACGACGACCGGTAGATCGGGGCGCACCGTGGGCAGATGCTCGAGGACGTAGAAGCCCCCTCCTCCGGGGAGCGAGAGGTCGAGCACGAGGACGTCCCACGAAGAGGTTGCTGCGAGTGTGAGGGTTTCCTTGGCGCTGGCGCTGGAGCCGGCGAACTCGAAATCGGGTTCGATGTGGAGCAGGCGTTCGAGACCGTCCCGAACGATGGCGTGGTCGTCGGCGACGAAGACGCGGATCATGAGGTCTCCGGGAGCTCGAGGGTGACAACGGTGCCGTGCGGTTCGGCTGGTTCGATCCTCAGAGTGCCGCCGCAGGCGTGCGCACGCTCCCGCATGCCGAGGAGCCCGAGGCCTTGGGCGCGGTCGTAGGCGCCTCCGATTCCGTCGTCGGAAACCGTGACTCGAATCTTTCCGTCGTCTCGGACGATCGACAGGATCACCCGTTGAGCACGCGCGTGACGGACGACGTTGGTGAGCGCCTCTTGCACGACGCGAAACATGGCGAGTCCGACTTCGTCGGTGACGTGCAGGTGTCGAAGCGTGCATTCGACCTGCACGGCGGGTCCGTCGCCCCGTTGCGTTTCGTCCGCGAGCCATCGAATGCTCTCGATGGGGCCGAGGTCGTCGAGGATGCGCGGCCGCAACCGAAGGAGCGTGGTCCGAACGGCCTGGGCGAGTCGGTCCACCAAGTCCGACAGGCGTTGGACGTGCTCCGCCCGGTCGTCCTCCCGCAGAATTCGGGCGAGCAACCCGAGCTCGATGCGCAGCCCCGCCAACACCTGGCCGACGTCGTCGTGGAGCTCGCTGGCGAGCACCCGCGATTCGGCTTCACGTTCGTTGACGGCCCGTCGCGCGAGCGCGCGCAGCTCTCGGGTGCTGGCTGCGACACGGTCCTCCAAGCGGAGGTTCAATTCAGCGAGGCGTTCACGCAGGTCGAAGGCGTCTGCGGCGTGGTAGTAGACGAGGTGGCCAAGCACGAGGGCGGCCAGTGAGGTGAACGAGGCGTACGCAAGGTAGGGTGCGGACACGGACGACGGCAGGTCGGTGCCGACGGTCGTGAACAGGAGGGCGAGCCAGAACGTCACCATCGTTCCGATGGACGCGATCCGCTGCCGGAGAGGCATGAGGAGCGGCGCCGTCGCGAAAGGGACGATGTAGGCTGCGTAGAACCACCCTTCATCGATGATGCTCCGTCCGAGAGACCAGACGGTCGCGTAGGAGAAGGCGCAGGTGCTGAGGGTCAAGAGCAAGACAGGATGGCGCTTCCCCGTTTTCGTACCCAGAATGCCGAAGGTCACCACGCAAAGGGTCACGTACGAGAGTCGCAGCCGAAGGTAGGCGAGCCGGAATTCGGGGCGGTCGGCAAAGACGATCGCGTCCGTCGGCCACCACAGGAGCATGATCAGCGCCAGGCTGACCACCATGCCGCGCAGCGACGCCGCATTGCGCGCGGTGGCGTCTTCCCAGAAGCGCTCGGAGGGTGCGTGGGCTCCGAAAAGGAGCCAGGCGTCGATGCGTGAACGGCTCGCATGGATCGCCTGCGTAGGCTGATCTGTGGGAGGAGAGGCCGGTCGCTCCTCGACCGTGGGCGAGCCCGCGTGCATTGCCTGGGAGGTATCAAGGGGTCACCGATGGGTCAACGAGGGGCCGCTGCCGGAGAGTTTGGCCTGCTGGGGTGCTGTCGCGGGGAGCGATGCACGGTGCGCTTCGTTCGTCGTGCGCTCGGAGGGGGCTCCTGGTTCACACCTCTGGCCTGGGTGCAGTGCGCGTCGAGGGGCTCGACGTCACGAAGCCACGTGTCGAAGGTGACCGTGACCTTCCGAAGCTCCGAGCCGAGGCGGTGCTCGCCGCGGAGCGTCCCGCGGAGTCGAGCGCCCCGGGTTGGGCGACCGTGCAGCTCCAGGGCCACCGCGCGCAGCGGCTCGGGAGGCGCCGTCGACGTCCAGCGCAGCCGCCCGTCCACCGCTTCGGTGGCGAGATCAGGGCGCAAGGTCATGTGGACGGTGGCGCTCGGACCTTCTTCGTAGGCGCCGCCGATCTGGAGCGTGAGCTCGTAGCCGCACTCGTGGGCCCGCAGCACCAGGCCGCGCTGGAGGCTGCCCCGATCGTAGCGTTCGCTCTCGCCACCGCGCTCGACGACGATGGAGGCGCCCGTCACCCGCCGGCGGGGCTTCGTGTCCGTGGCGACCACCGGGCCGTAGCGCTGCACCCAGCCGCGGCAGCGGTCGTCGCGGCAGCGTTCGGCGGCGTTGGCGAGGACCGCGAGGCAGGCGGTGCGCTCGGTCGGCGACACCCCGTCGCAGAGCCCCGGGTCACGGGCCGCCCAGGCGAGGCACAGCGGGTCGCGCCCCTCCACTCCACGCGCCGGTGGGCAGAGCTCGGGCTCGCCGCTCCAGATCGCGACGCGGCGCAGACACCCCTCGCGAACGGCCCTCACGGAGAGAGCGTCGCAGCGTGTGGGGTCTTCGGACTTGACCGCCGAGAGGCCTGCGCACACATCCCCGACGACGGAGTCGTAGGCGAGGTCGGCGAGCACCTCGGCGACCTCCGTCGGCAGCTCTGCCCGCAGCGAGGCTTCGCACCGCCGGATGTCCTCGAAGCGCTCCAGGCTCTCACGGAGGCTTGCCGCTTCGGGGGGCCACGGGCTCGGGGCGGGGGGCTCTCGGAGGGGGGGCGCAGAGTGAACGGAGGACACGCCCGGTGGCGTGGCGGGGGCCTCGGTCTGTCCGCAGGCGAGGGAGATGGGCAGGAGCAGAAAGCCGAGGCGGCGCACGCTGTCGTGATAGCACTCTCCCGCGGGACAGGCGGCGTCCTCGCTGGAGCGGACGCACGGGCACGACCGGGCGCTCTTCTGGAGCGACCGAGCGCTAAGCGCCGGCTTCCGGGAGCGCGGACCGGCGCGGTGCCGCTGAGCGACGGAGCGCTTGGCGCCGGCGTCCGGGCACGCGGTTCAGGCCACCACGCGCGCGAAGTCCAGGCCGCTGACGATCCCCACCAGGTCGCGTTCGTTGCGGGTGAGGATGCGCCGCACGCGCATCGCCAGCGCCTGCTCGGCGGCGCGGGCGAGGGGCATCTGCTCCGGCAACACGAGCACCGCGAGGTTCATCACCTCATCGGCGGGTGTCTCCGGCGGCAGGCCGCGGGCGGCGAGGGCGGCGCGTTCGTCGACGATCCCCACGGGCCACTCCCCGTCGAGCACCACGAGGGCCTGCTTGTGCGCCTGTTCGAGCCGGTCGAGCACGAGCGCGAGCGGGTCCTTCGCGTTGACGGTGACCAGCGAGCGCGTCGCGATCTCGGAGAGGGGCAGCCGGATGCCCTTGTCGTGGACCGCGCGCATGAGGTCTCGGGTGCTGAGCACACCCACCAGCTCGCCCCCGCTCGTGACGAAGACGCGGTGAATGCGTTCGTTCAGCATGGTCTTGGCAGCCCGCGACAGGGGCTCGTCGCTCCCGACGGTGATCGCCGGGCGGCTCATCGTTTCGCCCACGGTCTTGTCCGGGAGCGTGAGCACTCGGTCGTGACCATAGGTCCCCTCGGCGAGGAGATCCTTGCGCGAAAGCACGCCCACGAGGGCGCCCGAGTCGTCGAGCACGGCGAGCGCGGACATGCCCTCGGTGTGCAGGATGAGATCGGCGTCGCTCAGCGATTGCTGCGGACCAACGCCGCGGACCGAGCGGGTCATGTACTCGCTTACGGGGACTTCGAAGTGGGCCATGGGGCACCCCCAGTGCAGGGGGTGTGCCTGACTCGATGCGGCGTCTCGGGGGCCCTCTTTTCGGGGCAGGTGTCGGCGCCTCGGGGAGGCAGGGCGCAAGACTTGCGCCGCGTCCAGGCCCTCTGGGCGGAGATTGCGCGGCGTCGCCCCGGTCCGAGGCTCGCTCCGGGGCTTATCGCCCCGCCCCAATGCCTCTCCCGCGCCTCACGGCCGGCGGCGCGTCCCTGCGCATCGCGCCTCGAGAATCGTCGAGATCGCATCGGCCCAGCGGCACCACGCAGGGGCCCCTCGCGACCGCGATCCATCGCGGCCGGGACTGGGGTGGACTGCTATGCTCGGCGTCGTGACCTGGCGCCTCGCCGTTCTTCTCGCGCTCGGATCCTTTGCGGCGGCTCGTGCCCAAGTGGCGGTGCCTGCTGCGCCGGACGCCGCGCCGCCGGACGCCGCGCCGCCGGACGCCGCGCCGCCGGACGCCGCGCCGGATCCGGCAGGCCCCATCCAAGAGCCTCAGTCCGCCGGGGCCGACACACCGGACGCACCCTCCGAGGCGGGCGCGGCGGAGCGGCCGCGGGCCGTGGTGGTGGATGCGGCCGCCTACGGTATCGCGCCGGTCGTCGCCGAGCACGTCACCCGGCAGATGCGGGCGACGGCCGCCGAGCTCGGGTACGCGGTGCTCACGAGAGACGAGACGGTGCGCGCCGCCCAACGTCTGCGCATGC
Organism: Polyangiaceae bacterium; assembly: GCA_027009115.1. Lineage (GTDB taxonomy): Bacteria > Myxococcota_A > Polyangia > Polyangiales > Houyiibacteriaceae > JALVDI01. Next base: position 11,245 of record JALVDI010000145.1, read on the forward strand.
CGTACCCGCCGAGTCCCGCCGATCTCTGGCGGCTCACCTACCTCGCTCGCAGCCGTCGCGGTGCCTTCGCGCGCGTTTGGGCGCACCAGGGGCGCTACGTCATCGAGGTCAGCGTGGCTTCCCGAGACGGCGCCGGGCCGTTTTTCGCGCGCGGGACGGCCGGCGCCGAGGACCTGCACGAGGTCGTCGATCGGCTCACGCGCGAGGCGCTGCCCGCTCCGGAGGTCTGGGACGCGCAGGGCGACGCGCGCTTCGGACGGTCGGCACAGCCCGCGCCCACCGCACCCAGGATGGTGCCGGTTGGGAGACCTCCACGGATCCTGCGCCGCCGCCGTGTCGACCGCCGACCGACGCGCCGCTTCGACCTCGCCGTGCAGCTCGAAGGGGCCATCGGAACATCCAACGACCACTTCTTCAATTTCCTCGGTGGGGCTCGCCTAGGCTTTCGGATCACCAACACGGTGCATCTGGGCCTGTACCTCGGCTACGCGAACCTCCGCGGGCGCGACGGGCGCGCGAACAACCTCTTGCCTCTGCTTCAGGTCGAGAACCGTATCCGGCTAGGCACCGGTAGCGACATCACCGTTCCCCTCCGCTTCGGCCTCGGCTATCTGCCTTTCAACGGCCCGGTGGTCCGCCTGGCCGCAGGCCTGAACGTGCCGGTCAGCCCCCGGGTGGAGCTCGCCTTCGATCTCCTCGCGCCCACCATCTGGGTGCTCCCGGGCCGAACCACGATCAGCCTCAACTTGTCCGCTGAGCTCATCTTCCGCCTCTGAGGCGCCTTCCGTTCAGAGCTTGCCCGTGAGCGCGTCGAGGCGGAGCTTGGGCACCATCAGCACCGCCTCGGCGAAGATCCGGCGGCTCATCTTGCTTTGCCCCGCCCGCCGGTCGACGAAGACGATGGGGACCTCTCGCACGCGAAAGCCCTTGCGGATGGCCCGATAGGTGAGCTCGATCTGGAAGCTGTAGCCCTCCGAGCGGACCGCCTTCAGATCGATGGCTTCGAGCACCTGGCGTCGGAACCCTTTGTAGCCGCTCGTGAGATCGTGGACGTCGAGGCCCAGGATGAGGCGGCTGTAGAGGCTCCCGCCCTTCGACAGCACGTGGCGGCCGAGGCCCCAGCCTTCGACGCCGCCGCCGCGGACGTTCCGCGAGCCGATGACCACGTCCGCGCCCGAGCCGAAGGCCTCGATGAAATCGGGGAGGTAGCGGGGATCGTGGGACAGGTCCGTGTCCATCTCGAAGACGAGGTCGTAGCCTTCCCGCAGCGCCCACTCGAACGCCTGCAGATAGGCGCTTCCGAGGCCGAGCTTGCCTGGGCGATGCATGACCTTGATGCGCTCGTCGTGCCCGGCGAGATCGTCGGCAAGCTCACCTGTTCCGTCCGGCGACGCGTCGTCGACGACGAGGCAGTGGGCTTCGGGCAAGACCTCGAAGAGTCCTTGAAGGAACGGTTCGAGGTTCGCTCGCTCGTTGTACGTCGGAGTGACGACGAGGGCTCGCTCAGTCATGGGTATTCGTCGATCCCGCGGTGAGATAGGTGTAGCTGCGCATCGCCTCTTCGTAGTGGGACATGAACATGCGTAGCTGTTCGAGGGTCATGCGTCCTGCGACCAGGGCGCGTTCGGCCTGCTTCCGGACGCGCTCGACCATCTCTTCGGGATCGTACTGAAGGTAACGCAGGACCTCGTCGATGGCGTCCCCTTTGATGACGTTCGTCACGCTGTAGCCATAGTCTTCGAGTCGCACGTGGACGGCGTTGGTGTCACCGAAGAGGTTGTGGAGGTCTCCGAGGGTCTCTTGATAGGCGCCGCCGAGGAACATCGCCAGCAGGTACGGTTGGCCCGGCCGTACCGGGTGCACGTCGAGGGCGCGCGCGACGTCGTCGTGTTCGATGAAGGTGTCGACCATGCCGTCGCTGTCGCAGGTGAGGTCCGCTAGCCGCGCCTTGACCGTCGGCTTCTCCTTCAGGCGATGGATCGGGACGAAAGGGAAGAGCTGGTCCATTGCCCAGATGTCTGGCGCGCTCTGGAAGATCGAGAAGTTGCAGTAATAGATGGTGCCCAGCAGTTCATCGAGCTTCTCGAGCTCCTCGGGGATTCGCCGCCGGGCGCGCATCTTTTCGCGAATGCGCTCGCAGCACGCCCAGAAGAGCTGCTCGGCGTGCGCCAGGTCCTTCAGACTCAGGTAGCCGAACTTGAACAGGCTCCGGGCTTCTTCGAGCGACTGGCTGGCGTCGTGCCAGGCCTCCTGCACGTTCTTCGGGCGGATTGAGCGGTAGGTCTCCCAGAGCTCCGTCAACACGCGGTGGGAGCCTTCGTCGGGTGCCTTGGCGGCGCATCGCTCCTCATGGGTCTCGCCGACGGCGTCGAAGACGAGCACGGACTGGTACGCCGCCACGGCGCGGCCCGCCTCGGTCACGATCGTCGGCGGCGTGACGGATGCCTTCTCGCAAGCATCCTGAATGCCCGCCACGACGTCGTAGGCATACTCCTGGACACCGTAGTTCATCGACGCTTTGAAATCGGTCTTGCTGCCGTCGTAGTCCACGGCGAGGCCGCCTCCGACGTCGAGGTAGCCCATCTTGCAGCCGAGCTTGACGAGCTCGACGTAGAGGTGGGCGGCCTCCCGCATGGCGTTCTTCCACGGGATGATGCTCGAGACCTGGCTTCCGATGTGGAAGTGCAGAAGCTGGAGACAGTCGAGCATCTCGCGTTTGGCGAGCTCTTCGACGACGCGCACGAGCTCGCTCGTCGTCAGGCCGAACTTGGCGCGGTCGCCCGCCGATTCGGCCCAGCGGCCCATGCCCTTGGACGAGAGCTTGCTGCGCACCCCGAGGATCGGGCGGATCCCGAGGCGATCGGCGGCCTCCAGCACGAGGTGGATCTCGTCGGGACGTTCGAGCACGATCACGACGGTGTTGTCGAAGCGCTGCGCGATGAGCGCCGTCTCGATGTAGGAGCGGTCCTTGTAGCCGTTGCAGATGATGAAGCCGTCTTCGGTGTCCATCATCGCGAGGGTGATGAGGAGCTCGGGCTTGCTGCCTGCTTCCAGGCCGTACTTCCAAGGCCCCCCCGCCTTGACGATCTCTTCGACGAGATGCCGCTGCTGGTTGACCTTTACGGGGAAGACCCCGCGGTAGCGGCCGGAGTAGTCGTACTCGTCGATGGCGCGCTGAAAGCACTCGTTCAGCAGTTGGATCCGGTGCTGGAGGATGTTGGGGAAGCGGATGAGCAGTGGGAATTCGAGGCCGCGCTCGCGCAGCTGCGTCGCCAGCTCATAGAGGTCGATGCCGCGGGGCGCTTCCGGGTCGGGGCGGACCTCCATGTGTCCCGCCTCGTTGATACGAAAGTAAGGCGTTCCCCAGCCGTCGATTTGGTAGAGTTCGGCGCTTTTTCGGACCGACCACTCGGGCTCTTCGACGAACTCGTCTTGTTCAGTCTCGACACCGCCGTCCATCGCTCGCTCCCATTCGGTGGCTCGAGGCCTATCACATCCCGTGGGCCTGGGCTCGCCGGGCGCGGCGGGCCGACCCTGCTTGAAGCCGCCGATTGCCCGTGGTAGCCGCCGAACGGAGGGCGGGGGCGATCCGCTTTTCTTTCTTCGGTTCATGGAGGCGACGATGAGAACCGCGCTGCTGTTGGCGTTGGCCCAGGCCCTTCCGCTCGCGGTGGCGTGCGGCGACGACGAGGGTCACGAGGAGCAGGGCCCTCCGACGGAAGGTGAGGCGAACCCAGCCGGCGAGCATCGCACCGAGGGCACGGAGGGAGCGGCGCCCCAGGAGCCGGGGCAGGTGGATGAAAGCGGCGGGGGCGACGCGCCGGCCGCTCGGAGCGACGACGGAGCGACGCACTTCGACATGCTTGGGCTGCACCACCTGGCCGACATCGATCGGGAGGGGCTCTTCGTCGAC
>JALVDI010000146.1 GCA_027009115.1 Polyangiaceae bacterium
GCCGACCCCCAGAGCCCGCTCGCCGGCACGACCAAGCCCGACCTGACCGGGCGCTTCGTGCGGGGAGTCGAAGGGAGCACGGTCGGATTCACGACCGGCGGCAGCGACAGCGTCACGGTCAGCGGCGGCGACCACGCGCACGTGTGGCTTCGCAAGCACGGAATCGCTGGAAACTACCAGCGCATCGTGTCGTGGGATAGCGCCGGAACACCCCTGACTCTCTACGACTGGGACGAGGGCGGGGGCGGTGAACCGTCCGGCGATCGAATCTACTATTTCGGCGACCGCAGCGGTGCGCTGCGGGATTACTCCACGGAGCCGGGCACGGGCGTGCACTCCCACGACGTCGCAACGGTCCCCTCCTACGTGGGCCTCATCTACCTCGTCCGCGTCCGCTGAGTTCCTCGCTTCTTCGGGTCCGCTCCCAGTCGAAGGCCACCGCCGGGCGCTCTCAGGCGCTCACCGCGGTGGCCTTCGGCGTGGGCGCTGCGTCCAATCCCCGCCCTGTGTCCCGTGCCTGAGGGCTTTGCTCGAACCGCGCCAACAGTCGAAGCGCTGCGGATCGAGGCCAACGGACGACTCAGCGCCCGCGCCACTCGTCCGCCGGGTACTTCGCGCGGTTCTTCTTCATCTTGGCCGCGACAGCCTCCGCCAGGTCGAGCTCGATACGGTCGGCCAGCATCAGCAGCGTCACGGCGACGTCGGCGATCTCGTCGGCGATGCGGCTGCGGTGAGGCTCGGTGCGGCAGTGGGCGTCGGACTGGTCCCCGGGCACCCAGCGCAGCTCCGCGAGCAGCTCCCCAGCCTCCGAAGCCACGGCCATGGCGAGGTTCTTGGGGTCGTGGAATGGCTCCCACTCGCGCTCCCGGACGAAGTCGCGGATGTCCTGCAGCATGAGATCGAGACGATCCATCGGGGCATCATAGGGCAAATCGAAGCGCACGCATCGGACGACTCGGGGAGCATCGCGCGCGGGGCCTCACGCCTTGACCACGACCGCCTCCCGGACGAGGCGAGCGCAGGGCACGAGCACCTGATGCCCGTCGTCCTGCTCCAGTAGAACCGCCAGGGCCGTGAACTGGCGTATCGTCCCCTCCAACGACTCGACACAGATCCGGTCCCCCAGGCGCAGCGTCGACTGGCAGTAATGCCGCGCGATGAGGTTCGAGAAGACCTCCCGCGAACCTCCAGCGAAGGACGCCGCGAGTGCGAACACGCCGCCACCGACAGCGATCCCGATCAGCATGGTGACCAACCCCGTGTCGAGCCCGACCTGCTCGGCCGCCAGAGTAAACGTCACGACGAGCACGAGATAGTAGGCGGCGCGCGCGACAGCCGCAGGAGCCGCGAGTCGCGGCGCGTTGCGGACGACCCCCTCGACGACTCCGGCAGCCCAGAGGCCCGCGAGGAGCACCGCGAAGCCTGAGAGGAGGCGCGGAAGGTACGCCATCACCCCTGCGGAGAGCGCCGCGAGCCCCGGAAGCCCCAAGAGATCGGCGACGACCGAAAGTGTCAGCAGGAGTGCCGCCCAGAACACGAGCTGACCAAAGAAGACCGCCAGCCCCTCCTTGATCCCGATCGCGTACAGAACCTTGCTCACCCCCGCCCGCTCACCGAGCGCCTCCAGCCCGACCCGGCGCACCAGCCACCGTGTGGCCCGGCGCAGGGCCCAGGCGGTCACGACGCCGGCAACCATGGTGAGCAGCACCCACCCTGCGGTCGGGGCCACGTCTGCCAGCTCTGCGGCGATCCGTCCCACGATGCCTTGCCCCTCAGCCATCGTCTTCACCGGAGGGGACACGGGGGGAAGCAACATCGGTTTGCAGGTCCCGCTCCGACGTCTCGTCGCCGCCCACGGCCGCATCGTCCGACGCCGACGCCGCGTGAGTCGCCAGGTTGATCGACTCGAGCAGCAGATCGCCGAAAACATCGAGCAGCGCCGGAGCCCTGGTCTCGCGGGACCGGAGGAAATGCTCGATGCCCTCCGCCACCCGGCGGCCGAAATCCACCGAGACTTTCACCACCTGTTCGCGCAGCGGCGCAAAGAGGCGATAGAGCCGCTCATCGTCGTCCGTCATCGCTCCTCCAACATGGCATCGTATTTCTTTGTGAAGGCTTCGCGCGCCCGTTTGAGCCTCATCTTCGCGGCCGACAGCCCAATGTCGAGGGAGCGCGCGATCTCCTCGATGGACAGCTCCTCGACGAAGCGCAGGAGGAGGATCTCCCGATAGGGGTAGCTGAGCTCGGCGAGGACCCGATCGATGGCTTCCCGGTCGGCGACGGCGTCACCGCTCGGCCCCGGCGCCGGCGGCGGCAAGGTGTCGTTGAGACGGTCCCGGGTCTGACGATTGCGCCGGGCGTTGAACGCAAGGCGCATGGCGACCACTCGGATCCAGCCCCGAAAGCTCACATCCTCCGGGAGCCGGCCAATCCCCGCGTAGGTGCGGACGAACGCTTCCTGCGCCAGGTCTTCGGCCTCGGTCGGAGCGATACGCATCAGTTGACTGACGAGTCGCACGAGCCAGGCCTGGTGGCGCCGCACGAGCTCCGAGTAAGCCTCGCGCCCGGCCTCTCCCCCAGCCTTGGCTGCATGAACCAGCTCGTGCTCGTCCAGTCCTTCGACGGTTCGCATGGTCCCGTGGGTGGTCCGAGGTTGCTATCCGCATGCCGGACGCACGAACCGTGGTTCTCCCGCCCCACCGCACCTCCGCCCCGCCACGGCGGAACCGACGCTCCTGTAGGCAGCACCCTGACGGGCCGGGCCGGCGCTCATCGGTCGACTCGGAACAGAGCGCGGTAGGCGCCTCGCAAATCGAGACGGCCCCTCCGCACGTTGGCCACCAACCACGCGAGAAGCATCCCCACCAAACCACTGAGCACGACCAAGAAGGCCGCGCCGAGCCCCGCGAGGACGGCCACCACGCCGAACACCAGACCGACGCAGAGCCCCGTGAGGAGAGGCACGAGCATGCCCCCCGCAGCCAACGCGGAAGATTCCGAAGAACGGGGGAATGGATCGTAGGACCCCATGGCTACCTCAAATCGCGGCCAGCGCCGAGTGGTTCGAAAGTGGAACGGACCCGTATTCCGTCGACGGGCAACCCTGTCGCATGCTCGAGGGCCTGACGAAGCGCCTTTTGCAGCTCCGGGACCAGGTCGGGAAGTGCCTCGGTCATCCGCACCGAGACGCGCGCATCCACCGACCACCCCTTCCGGCCCAAGGAGAGGCGAGGATCGCACTCGCGGACGCCCGGGACCTCCTCGACGGCATGGGCCGCCAGAGCACGGGCCGCACGCTGCGAGAGCATCACGACGCTGTCGCCGTAGACGGGGCTACGTCGTTCAGCGAGTACGAAGTAGGCATCCTTCGACGCCGACGTGCGGGCCACGAAGAGCAACGACCCACAGCCGATCACGAAGAAGGCGCCTCCCACCAGCCACCAAGCCCAAGGATCGTCGAGCGCCGCAGGATCGACCCGCATGAGCAGCGCCGCGGTCTCGATATGTGGGGGAGGCACGAGGCCCGCGCCGATGAGGATAACGGCGACCCCCAGGAGGAGAGCCCCAAGACCAACGATCGCGGCCAACAGACGCATCTCAACGCAAATGACGAGCGCTCGACTCGCTGCTCGTGACGCGATCGTCGTCGAAATAGAGGTCCACGACTTCGATGTTGACCTCCTTGACCTCCAAACCCGTCATCTGGTGCACGCGCTCTCGGACGTTCTGACGAATCTCGGACGCGATCTCCGGGATACTTGCCCCGTAGCGGGCGACGATGCGGCAGTCGACCGCGCACTCGACACGCCCGATCTCGACGCGGACGCCAAGATCCCGCTTGACGCTGCCGCCCACGCGCTTCGCAAAGGCCTCGAGGACTTCTCCCGTACCAAAGGGAACGAGCTCCTGAACGCCTGGGACTTCCTGAATCGCCAGACCGGCGATCTTCCCGACGACGTGCTCGCGAATGACCGTGTCCCCCCCTTCCCCCTCGATGAGGAGATCGTCCGCGTCGGCGGCGCGAGCGACGAGGGACTGACCGTTCGCGCCTTCCCTCGGCCCGTCGGAGGCGGCGGTGGGACTCTTGCGACTCGTGCTACTGCTCTTGGACATACGAACTCCTCCTCGAGCCCGCTCGCAGCTCCATCGCAACGAGGCACCCGAGGTTTCGGTCGAGAGACACGCAACCCCGCCCCAAAGTCACACCCGGGGTCCGAATCGCCCGGTGGCTCGCCTCGGGACCGCCACGTGGGATAGCTCTCACACCGCGCAGAGCCGCCGCCTCCTTCGTTCGCACGCCCGAACGCCGGGCCGAGGGAATGCCGAGCATTCTCGAGGCGAGAGGATGGCGGCAGAGCGCGTGCGCAGACCGCGCAGCGGCGACGAGGGGTCTCGAGATGTGCTCTACAGCACATCTCAGAACCGATCGTCGATCGATCCGTGGGCTGGGTGCGAGCTATGCCGCATCCGCGAGCCGAGGGAATGCCGAGCATTCTCGAGGCGAGAGGATGGCGGCAGAGCGCGTGCGCAGACCGCGCAGCGGCGACGAGGGGTCTCGAGATGTGCTCTACA
>JALVDI010000147.1 GCA_027009115.1 Polyangiaceae bacterium
CGCGCGCCGGGGGCCATGTGCGGGACCATGGCACCGTGGGTCGTCTCGCCATTGCTCTGTGGCTCGCCTTGCTCGCGTCGTGCGGGGAAGGTTCGCCAAAGGCCCCGCCGACCTTGGCGCGACGAGCCACCGCCACAAACCCGCGAGCCGTTCTCCGGCGGGTCGAACGGGACGCGGGGGCCGAGGCGCCGGACGGGCCGAGGATCACGGGCTTCTTGGGCCGCGACGAGACCTCCTTCCTCGCCTCCCTGCGTTCCGAGGACGTCGCCCACGTCGAGCTCGGGCGCGGTGGGCGCAGCCTCGCGTTTCGCGTCACGCTGGCCGACGGGCGTCGCGCCTACTTCAAGCCGGAGCAGAGCTTCTCGGCGGCGCGGTGGTACTCGGAGGTCGCCGCCTACCACCTCGACCGTGAGCTCGGCTTCGGTCGCACGCCTCCGGTGGTGTCGCGCCGCTTCTACTGGCCGCCGCTCCGTCGGGTCGCCGGAGACGACGCCCGCCTCGCCGAGGTCCGCGTCGAAAACCACTCCGTCCGCGGGGCGCTCATCGGGTGGATCGAGGGGCGGGTCCCTCCACTGGGCCTCGGTCGTTCCTGGGAGCGTTGGATCCGCCTCGAGGGGCCGTTGGCCATCTCGCCCTACCAGCGGCCGAGCGACTACCGCGGCCTGTTGAACCAGCGCCTCACGCCCGAAGAAACCGAGATCGGCCGCCTCGAAGAGCAGGACCGGCCGCTGACCGACGCGCGCGCCGGCGAGCTGAGCGACCTCATCGTCTTCGACTACCTCATCAGCAACGTGGACCGCTGGGGCGGAGGTTTCACCAACCTACGCACCTGTGGTGGCGGCGGACCTTTGGTCTTCCTCGACAACGGGGCCGGTTTCTGGACCGGCAGCCACCGCCTGGGGCTGATGGATGCTCGCCTGGAGGCGCTGCAACGCTTTCGTCGCCGTACCATCGAGGCCCTGGAGCGCTTCGAGCTCGCGGCGTTTTCTGAACGTCTGGCCGCCGACCCCAACTCACCGCTGCTTACGGAGCGCCAGATCGAGGGCGTGGAGGTTCGGCGGCGGGCCGTCCTGGCTCATGTGATGCGCCTGCGCCGACGTTTCGGCGACCGGATCTGGGTGCAGGAGTGAAACGTCATCTTTCGCCAACGAAACGCCACGGGCGATCCTTCCGCAAGATCATTGAAGTTTCCGTTTGGCACACTCCCCGCATAAGCAACCGGCCGAAGTGACGATCGTCGCGCGTCATTTCCCCCCCCACGCGCGACACGTCACTTCCGTTAATTCTGCGGCCGTGCCTGTCCAGGGTGCGGCCGCTTTTCCCTTTGGGGCAGGTCCTTGGGAGCTGAGAGCCCGACGGCCCGTTTCGGCCGAGAGGTGTCAGTAGCCCCCGCCGTCGGCGTCTCCATGCTGGGGCAACGGCCACGTGGGCGTGGTATCGCCGCCAAGAGTCGGCATGCGCATTCTACATACTTCCGATTGGCATCTGGGGCGCCTCTTTCACCGGGTGCACCTGACGGAGGACCAGGCCCACGTCCTCGACCAGCTCATCGAGGTCGCGCGCGCGGAGCGGCCGGACGTGATCGTCGTCGCCGGCGATCTCTACGACCGGGCCGTCCCACCACCTCAAGCGGTGGAGCTGCTCGACGAGGTCTTCACGAGGTTGACGAGCGAGCTGAGCATCCCGACGATCGCCATCGCCGGCAACCACGACAGCGCTGAGCGCGTGGGCTTCGGAGCGCGGCTGTTGGGGCAGCGCCGTCTGCATATCGCCGGAACGGTCGGGCAGGCCCGAAGCGTGACCCTTGACGACGCCCACGGCTCGGTCGACTTCGTCCTCGTGCCCTACGCCGCGCCCGAGGTGGTGCGCGCGATCTGCGGAGACGAGCGCGTCCGCGGCCACGAAGCCGCGCTCCGGTCCCAGCTCGAGGCGCTGGGCCCAGCCCCCTCGGGGCGACGCCGGGTGGCCATCGCCCACGCCTTCGTCGAGGGGGCCCGAACCTGCGACTCGGAGCGACCGCTCACCGTGGGCGGCGCGGGCACCGTGGCGGCCTCGGTCTTCGAAGGCTTCGACTACGTGGCCCTCGGCCATCTCCATCGCCCCCAAGACGTCGCCACTCCTGGCGCGAAGGCCCGTATCCGCTACTCGGGCTCGCTCCTGCCCTACTCGTTTTCCGAGGTGGGCTACGACAAGAGCGTGAGCTTGGTGGAGCTCGACGCCGCCGGTGTCTCCCGCGTTCAAGAGATCCCGCTGTCGCCGCGGCGGAAGGTCCGGGTGATGCAGGGTCGGTTCGAGGAGCTGCTCGCCGGTCCTCCGAGCGAGGACTACCTGCTGGTTCGCCTCGACGACCGCGAGCCCATCCTCGACGCCATGGCGCGCCTGCGCGCGCGCTTCCCCAACGTGCTCGTGGTCGAGCGGACGAAGCTCGGTCCGTCAGGGCACGACGCTCGGGAGGAGCTACAGGACCCACGGCGGATCGACACCCTGGAGCTCTTCGAGCAGTTCTATCGTACGGTGGTCGCCGCCGAAGACGACGCAGAGCGGGAGCTCGACGAGGCCGACCGGACCCTCGTGGCCGAGGCCGTCGCCGCGGCTCGGGAGGCCTCGGTGTGAGGCCCCTGCGGCTCTCCATGCAGGCCTTTGGCCCCTTTGCGTCCAAAGAGGTCGTCGACTTCCAGAAGTTCGGCGAGGTCTCGCTCTTCTTGATCCACGGGCCAACCGGCGCGGGCAAGACGACGGTGCTCGATGCGATCTGCTTCGCTCTCTTCGGGCAGACCTCCGGCAACGAGCGGGACGCCGGGCAGATGCGCAGCCATCACGCAAGACCGGACGTGCCGACGGAAGTCGTCTTCGACTTCCGCTTCCGCGGCGAGGCGTACCGAGTACGCCGCGCGCCGCCGCAGGAGCGTCCTCGCAAGCGTGGCACGGGGACGACGCGGGAGCCGCACACGGCGACCCTCTACCGTCTCGCGGACCCGGCGGGCGAGAGTTCGGGCGAACCCCTCGAGACGCAGCCCCGGAAGGTGACGGCACGCGTCGAGGAGCTCCTGGGGCTGACGGCGCAGCAGTTCCGGCAGGTCGTGGTGCTCCCTCAGGGACGCTTTCGCGAGGTGTTGACCGCCGACAGCGCGAGCCGCGAAGCGATCTTCGCCAAGCTCTTCCACACGGAGCTCTATGCGCGCGTCGCCAGCGAGCTCAAGGACCGGGCCGCGACGCTCGCGAGCTGCGTCAAGGAAGCGCGGGTTCGCCAAAAGACCCGGCTCGAACGCTTCGGCGTCGTCGACCTGGCCCAGCTCGAAGAGCTGGCGCGGCGGCGGGCTCTGGATGCCGAAGCGGCCGCCGTTGCCGAAGCGGCCGCGCGGACCGCTCGCGAGGAAGCCGAACGAGCCTATCGCCGGGCGCAAGAGATCCAGCGCAAGCTCGACGAACGCGCACGAGCGGAGGCCGAGCACGCAGCGGTCGTCGCTGAGACGTCAAGAGTGGAGGCCACCCAAGCGCGCCTGCGGGCCGCCCGCGCCGCCCGACCCCTGGAGGCCTGGCGCCAGACCTTCGCCGAGAGCGAGCGCGCCGCGGCCCAGGCGGCCGAGCGGCAAGCGGAGACCGAACGGCGCGTGGCCCAGGCCCGAGCCGCGCACGAGCGAGCGAAGCAGGCACTGGTGGCGGAGCGCCGGCGTGACGAGCAACGGGTCCGGGCCAGCGAGCGGGTGACGGTGCTCAAGAGCTATGCGGAGCCGGTCGAACGGTTGGGGGCGGAGGAGCGTCGGCGAGTCGAGGTCGTCCGCGCCCTGGACGCCGCGGAAGCGGCCGAAGCGGACGCTCGCCGCATGCTCGCGCGCCTGCGGGAGGAGGCCACGCAAGCCCGCGGGGCCACGGAGCAGAACCGGGTGCGCGCCGCTCGCGTCGAGGTGCTCGAGGCGGAGCTCGAACGGGCCAAGCGCCGGGCGCAGGCGGCTGCGGAGCTCGCGCGGCAAGAGCAAGAGGTGGCCCGTTCGCGCGAAGAGCTCGTGGGCGCGGAGGCCCGAGCGGCTCAGGCGCAGCGCGCGCTCGAGGCGCGGCGGCGTGAAGAGGACGCGCTGCTCCGGCGCTGGCGGGCAGCCCAGGCGACCTTGCTCGCGGAGGCTTTGGCGGACGGCGAGCCCTGCCCCGTCTGCGGCGCGACGGAACACCCGCACCCGGCGGTCGGTGCCGAAGAGCCGGTGAGCGAAGGGAAGGTCGAGGCGGTGCGGCGCGCCCGCGAGGAGGCGGAGCGGCGGCTGAGGGCTGCCCGCGAGGAGCTGGCCGACCGCAGGCGAGCCCTGGACGACAAGAGGGAGCACGCCCGAGATGCCCGCGCGCGCCTGGAGCAGCTGCCGGCGATCGACGGCGAGGTCGCGACCCTCGACGCGGAGCTGCGTGCCGCCCGAGTCGCGCGAGCACAGCAGAATGCGCTGCAGGCGGCCGAGGTCGCCGCCACGCGCGCGGCCGAGCAAGCCGCCGCCGTTCTCGAGGCGCGGAGGGAGGCGAGCGCCGAGGCGCGGCTATGCCTGGCCCAGGTCGAGGCGCGGATCGAGGA
>JALVDI010000148.1 GCA_027009115.1 Polyangiaceae bacterium
GTAGCAGGCGTCGTGGCCTGCCCCCGACACGATGTCGCGGTGCGTGTAGCCGAGCGCTTCGGCCGCTCGCCGCACCGACGCGACGCAGTCGGCGTCGAAGGGCACCGGCGGCGAGTACCAGATCTCGTCGAGATCCGTCTCGAGGCGAAGCTCGGAGGCGACCGATGCGATCGCCCTGCGCACCTCCTGGTCCATTTCCCGGAGGGTGGCGTCGTCCGGGTGACGCAGGTCGATGGTGAAGAAGGCCCGACCGGGGATCGTGTTGCGCGAGTTCGGGAAGACCTGAACCAGGCCGACGGTGGCGCAGGCCAGGGGGGCGTGGGCCAGCCCGATGCGGTGCACAGCGTCGATGACCCGCGCGGCGCCGACCATGGCGTCGCGGCGAGTGTGCATCGGGGTGGGGCCGGCGTGGGCCTCCTGACCGGTGAAGGTGCACTCGTACCAGCGCTGACCTTGGGCGTCGGTGACGACCCCGATGGTCGCGCCCTCGTCCTCGAGAATGGGCCCTTGCTCGATGTGCAGCTCGAAGAAGGCCTTGACCGGCTTGCCCACCGGGGCGTCTCCCGCGTACCCGATGCGCTCGAGCTCTTCGCCGAGGGTCTTGCCTTCGAGGTCTGCTCGGCTGAGGCCGTACTCCAGGGAGAAGACGCCCGCGAACACGCCGGAGGACACCATCGCCGGCGCGAAGCGCGAGCCCTCCTCGTTGGTCCACGCCGACACCTCGATGGGCGCCTCGGTGGACACGCCGGCGTCGTTGAGGGTGCGGATGACCTCGAGACCGGCGAGCACGCCCAAGATCCCGTCGAACTTGCCGCCGGTCGGCTGCGAGTCGATGTGGCTGCCGGTCATCACCGGCGGCAGCGTGGGGCTCGTGCCCTCACGGCGGCCGAAGAGGTTGCCCATCCGGTCCACGGTCACGGTGCAGCCGGCCTCCTCGCACCAGCGGACGAAGAGGTCCCGGGCGGCCTTGTCGACGTCCGTCAGCGCCAGCCGGCACACGCCCCCCTTGGGCGTCGCGCCGATCTTGGCCATCTCCATCAGGCTGCCCCACAGGCGCTCGCGATCGATGCGGATCTCGCTCATGAGCGTGACGTTACCACGGCACTCCTGGCGCCTCTGCCGCGCGGAAGAGCCGCCGCTTCGGCTCCCCTGCGGCGCGTGCCGCCTCAGCCGTTGACGACGTTGGGGCGCTCGCCGCGCTCGAAGAAGGCGACGATCTGGCGGGCCGCGGTCGTCGCGGCGTTCGTGTTGGCCTCTTGGGTCTGTGCGCCCATCTTCTTGGGGGTGCGGAAGAAGCGCTTGCCGAGGGCCTCGAAGGCCGGGAGATGCTCGGCGCTCGGGCTGATGTCGGTGATGTAGCTCAGGTCGGGGCGCTCGTTGAGCGCGGCCAGGAGCCCCGGTTCGTCGATCACCTCGGCGCGCGCCGTGTTCACCAGGGTCCCGCCCTCGGGCATCGAGAGCATCCGCTCCTTGCCGATGGAGCGGACCGTCTTGGGGGTCGCCGGGATGTGCAACGAGAGGTAGTCCGCGCGAGCGTAGAGGTCCTCGACAGTGTCGGTGGGCGCCGCACCGAGCTCGGCGATCTCTTCGCGGGAGACGTAGGGGTCGTAGGCCAGAACGCTCATGCCAAAGCCCTTGGCGATACGCAGCACGTTCTTGCCCACGTTGCCGAGGGCGTGGATGCCCAGGGTCTTGCCCATCAGCTCCGTGCCGGGCTTGCCGTCGAACTGGCCACGGGCCTTGAACACCATCAGGCCGAAGACGAGCTCCGCCACCGCGTTGGCGTTCTGTCCCGGCGTGTTCATCACGACCACGCCTCGCTCCTTGGCGGCGTCGCAGTCCACGTTGTCGTAACCGGCGCCGGCGCGCACGACGAGCGCCAGCCGCGGCGCGGCCTCGAGCACGCCGCGGTGAATCTTGTCGCTGCGGATGATGAGCGCGTCCGCGTCGCTCACCGCATCCAGAAGCTGCGGCTCGTCGGCATAGCCCTCCAGGACCTCGACTCGATAGCCGGCGTCTTCGAGGATCTGGGAGGCCTGGGCCTTCGCGCTGCGGGAGAAGGGCTTCTTGGTGGCGATGAGGATGGTCTTGGACACGGTCGGCTCCTTGCGCTGCGCGGCTTCATAGCGCCATGGGAGCACGAGCGCACATGGATCGCGCGCCGCGACGGAGTCTCAGGCGCGATAGGGGTCTCGGAAATCGACCTCGCGCGCGACAGTTTCGAACTGCATCCCCTCTTCGAAGAAGCCCTCGGCCCACTCCTTTGGGATCCGCGCGAACACCTTCGCCGTCTTCTTCGAGATCTTCGCGCTGATCGCGCAGCTATCGCGAATCTTGCTCGGAGGGGTCCAGCCGAGCCACACCTTGTGATGGTTCGCTTTCGAGCGGATCGGGTGGTGCGGGTCCAGGTACCAGAGGATCCGATAAAGCATCGCCTGGGACTTGAGCGTCTTGAGCGGGTATTGCCGAGGGCCGGCGGAACGTGCCTCGAGCTCGATCAAGAGGGTCTTGTCCTCCTGCAGACCCGCGCGCGCAAGGAGATCATCACGGACGAGCTCGGCCGCGCGGGCGTAGCTCAGACCGGATGCGTGGATCGAGAGTTTCTTGAACCTCTTGGGAAGGAGTGTCTTCTTGCGGGTCTGTCGCAGCTCGCTGTCCAGATCGTCGAGCGTCCCCGACAACTTCGCTTCCTTCGCGATGGTTTCGAAGCCGGCCTCGGTCCATGGAAGCTCCTCGAGCCTCTCGTGCGACGGTGAGACCCTTACGACCTTCATCTCGAAAGTCGTCTCGAGAAAGGGAGCGAGGTCCTGCTCCGGGAAGACCTTCCCCATCTGCTCGATGAGGACCTCCCTCGAATCGCGGTGTTCTGCTGCACCGCGCGCGACGGCCCGTGCGTAGCGCCAGTGGACGTGGCCGCGTGCCGCCGCCATCGACTCCAAGTACCCCGCGAAGTCGAGGTCGAGGGGGTGCAATTCGTCGTTGTAAAACCAGATGCGTCCGTCGGCATCCCACCCGGCAGCTCGAAGATCGGTCCCTTCCGGTTCGAATTCATCGAACCAGCAGATCTCCTCATGGGCCTGGATGAGCTCCTTCGCGAGCCAGCCCGACAGGAGCCGCTCCAAGGGGAGGAATCCCACGCTCGAGGTAAACTTCTTCGTATCGGCCCAGACTCGGTAGCCGTCGTGGGCTCGGTAGAGGTCGAGGGCAGCGTCGCTGATGCCCGGGATGTTCCTCGCCGCGTCGAGCAGCTCGGGGGAGGCAGGCTCTCCAGGTTCCGCTCTTGGGCGGATCTTCTTCGCGGACAATTCGTCCACCCAACGGAAGGGTTCAAAGGTTTCATTCATGGCAGATTCATCGGCTCTTTCATGGGTATTGGTGGCTGGTACCAATGTGAACAGCGCGCTCACTCGAGACAGTGCTTTCGTCCGTCGGTGTAGGTCTGGCACGTGAGCCCTGAAGCACAGTCGACGTCCTCTTCACAGAACCCGAGAAACATCACGGCGCCCGGGAAGACGCAGGCGGGCTGGAGAAATGTCGAACCTTCGAAGCGCCAGCTCGCAGGTGAGGGGCAGTCCGCCCGGTCGTCACTCGAACAGGTGCCCGGGATCTGGATGCGGTCCCAGTCACCGTTGGTGCATGTGGCGGGGAACTCACAGAAGTCGTTTTCGTCGTGGTAGCGGCCACAGCCGTGCCCCGGAGGCAGCATCTCGCCCTCGACGCAGTACCATTGCGCTCCCTGGAGACCGCCGGGTCCTTGCTGGCAGACCTCTCCGGGGTCGCAGTCGGCGCTGCGCGTGTAGAGGGGCGGGCGAATGACGCTCCATGCCCGTGGGTCGTCCGGCACGCAGTACTTGCGGCATCGCTCGGTGACGCAGGTGGTGCCCGCCTCACACCAGGCGGCCTCCCGAGACCCCATGCGGCACAGCTCCCCTTCCACCGCCAGGGGAGCCGGGGCGCAGAAGCCGCCGCCCTCCTCGAGGCCGATGCAGGGGCGCCCGCCGTCGCAGTCGCCCTCGCACGGGTTGCATGCCTCGATGCAGCGGCCGGAGAGGCCCTCCTCTGCGACAAGTCCTCCCCAGTCGACCTCTGTCGCCGGGCCGTACTCGCCGCGGTCGTTCATCCACAGCCTGTGGTGCACACAACGCAGCCCCTCGGCGCAGTTCTGAGCGCCCCCGAGGCCGGTGACCGTGCCGCAGTACTCGCCCGCGGCTTGCGCGCCCGGGTCCGCCGGTGGCGGCTCGCATTGGAGCTCGGCGGGGTCGACGCACTCGCCGGTCTCATAAAGACACACCCCTCCGTCGGGGCAGTCCGCCGAAGAGTTGCAGACGTCGGGAGTGCAGTCCGATCCCGAGCACATGGACTCGGGGACGCAGCGTCCGTCGACCTCCATGGTCCCCGGTCCGCACACCAGGGGTGGCGTGTCCCTGCGGCAGGAAGGCTCGTCGACGACGCCGTCGCAGTCGTTGTCGACTCCGTCGTCGCAGACCTCGGGCTCGGGCACGCAGGCGCAGCCTTCGTCTTCGAGGCCGTCGCAGTCGTTGTCGATCCC
>JALVDI010000149.1 GCA_027009115.1 Polyangiaceae bacterium
GACGAGGCCGCAGGGTCCGGCGAGGGCGAGGCGCCGTCCGGGGACGAGGCCGCAAGGTCCGGCGAGGGCGAGGCGCCGTCCGGGGACGAGGCCGCAGGGTCCGGCGAAGACGCAGCGGACTCCGATGGCCTACCCGAGGTGCCGGATGCGCGCCGAGACGCCTGGGGAGACGACGGACCGCGGCGAGACGCCTGGGGAGACGACGGACCGCGGCGAGACGCCTGGGGAGACGACGCACCGCACCACGATGCCTGGGGCGAGGAGGCGGCGGAGCCGCAGGCGTCTGCCGGCGACCTGGCGGAGCTCTCCCTCGAAGAGCTTCTGGCCATCGAAATCGTCGAGTCCTCGTCGCGACGCGAGCAGTCCATCCACGACGCCGCGTCGGCGGTGACCCTGATCTCGCGCGAAGCCATCGCGACCATGGGCGTCCTCGACGTGCCCGAGCTGCTTCGGCGCGTCCCCGGCGCGGTGGTGTTCCGCACCGCCGCCAACTCCTACCGCGTGGCGCTGCGGGATCCCGCGACCCTCGTGAGCAACCGCGTGCCGGTCCTCCTCGATGGGCGGCCGGTGAGCGACGGGATCACGAACCTTCCGCCCTTTCAGTGGCTCCCCATCACCGTCGACGACCTCGAACGCGTCGAGGTGATCCGCGGGCCTGGTTCGACCCTCTACGGCGCGAACGCTCAGGGCGGCGTCATCAGTCTTCGAAGCCGCCGTCCGCTCGATGCCCTCGGGTTCAGCGGTCGTCTGGCGGGCGGCCTGGCCGCCCTTCCGGCCGACGGCGCTGAGGGCGCGGTGCTCCACAGTCTCGGGGTAGGCCACCTCGCCTACGGAGTCGCCAACGAGGCGCGCACCTTCGGCGCTCGGGCCAGCTTCGCCTACGGGCTGACGCCGGAGTGGGTGCGGCCGGAGGGGAGCGAGCCCTTCCGCCGGGGGCAGTACCGTTACCACACGCGGCTGGCGCTCCAGTGGGCCCCCTCCGAGCGCACCGAGGTCCTCCTGCGGGCTTCCCACGCAGACACCGAGCTGGCGGCGCTGACCTCGGGGGAGCCGAGCTCGAGCGTGTTCCGCTTCCGCGAGCAGTCCTGGAGCGTCCGCGCCAGGCAAGAGGACGTCGCACCGGGGTTGGACCTGAGCGCCGCCTACGACACGACCTTCCTGCGCATGGACACCAACGGCTTCGGCGACGCGAGCCAGTGGCAGCATGGGCTGCGCTTGCAGGCGGACCTCGAGCTGTGGGGAGGGCGCAGCCGGAGCACCCTCGCGCTGGAGATGTCGCGGCTCAACGTTACCCGGCTGCAGCCCGTCGAGCCCGTCGTGACGACCTACAGCCTCGTCCTTCAGCAGGAGCTGGGTCTCGTCGCTCAGCGGTTGCTCGTCAACGCCGCGGCGCGCTTCGATCTCACCCGCTACGACGATCGCGACGGCGTCGAGCTCACGTACCGGAACGCCAATCCACGGGTCTCGTTGATCGTGCGTCCCGCGCAGGGGCACGACCTGCGGCTCACGGTGGCGACGGCCTACCGCATCGCGAACCCGATCGAGGTGAGCTCCGGTGTGAGTCGCCCGGCGCCGAGCCCGGACGACCCGCCGATCCCCTTCGTCGTCGCCAACCCGCGGCTGCGGCCCGAGGCGGTGCGCACCCTCGAGATCGGCTGGCGTGGCGATTTGACCGAGTGGTTCCGCGGCGAGGTCGTCGCGTTCTTGCAGGAGACCCGCCGCACCGTGCTCGTCACTTCGGAGAGCAGCCTGCCGCTCTTCTACGAGAACACCGAGACGGTGAACCACATCGGGCTCTCTCTCGACCTTCGCTTCGCTCCGAGCGATCGCTTCGCGGCCTATGCGCACTACCGCTGGATGCGCAGCCGGGGCGAGGAGAGCGGCGAGCGCAAGGACCTCTGGCCCGCGCACGTCGGTGGCCTGGGGTTGGACGGCGACCTCGGGCTCGGGGTGCGCCTACACGCCGACTTCTACTTCGTCGCCGTCATCGCGCAGCAGGACCTCGGCGCCATCGAAGGGACGCCGATCATCACGAGCGGTTTCACCCGTTCGCCGAACATCTACGATGCGAACCTGACGCTCTCGCGCTCGGTCGTGGACGAGCGGGTTCGCCTCTTTGCGACGGTCCGCAACATCGCGGCGTTCTTCCGCGACCGAGCCGCGTTGAGGCAGGGGCTGCCAGGGTTCTCGTCCCCCATCGGTGCCACCCTCCTGGTGGGCATCGAGCTGGAGCCGACCGGGTGAATCGCCTGCGCTCACGCCACGTCCGTGGGAGAGAGATGGCGCGCATCCCTCGGCTCTTCGGGTTCACCGCGCTGCTCCTGGCGTCGGGACTCGCGCACGCTCAGGGGGTGCCGCCGGAGCTTCGGGCGGCGGTGCTGGTGCGCGCCCTCGGGTACGAGAGGGGGCTCCGGGCGGGGCAGGGGCCCGTGCGGCTCCTGGTGGTCAGCGATGCCTCCGGCCGGCGAGACGCCGACGCGATGGAGGCTGCGTTCCGTGGCTTCGCGGCCCGCACGACCCTCGGAGGACGCAACCTGCAGGTGGACCGTGTGGAGGTCGGCGACACCGCCGAGGTGCTGCGCCACGACCCCCAAGTGGTCTATCTTGCCAACGGCACCCGGGAGGCCACCGCGCGGCGCATCGCGGGGGCCCTGCCGGCGGGTCGGATCGTGGTCTGTGGCGGGGCTTCCCTCGTAGGCCAAGGTTGCGTGCTCGGCGTGGAGCGGGCTGCGAACAGGCCACGGTTGATCATTCATTTCACCGAGGCGAGGGAGGCTGGCCTGGACTGGGATTCACGGCTCATGCGCCTCGCCCGGGTCCTGCGCTGAGGCCGATCGTCGAGGTCCAGGAGCAGGACTCGACACGGACGCGCCCGCATCGGGGTATGCTCGCGCCGGGAGGTGGGACGGTGCTCTCGAAAGTACTGATCGTCGATGACGATCCGACGTCGATCAAGATCCTGGAGACGGCCCTCAAGGGACGAGGCTACGAAGTGATGAGTCGCACCGAGGCGATCGGCACCTCGACGGTCATCCTGCGCGAGCGGCCGCACGTGGTGGTCATGGATGTGGACATGCCGGCGCTCAACGGCGATCGCATCGTCTCGATGCTTCGGGCCAAGGTTCCCGAGACGACGTTCGTGTTGTGCTCAGGCTTGCCGAAGCCCGAGCTCCTCCGCCTGGCTGCGAAGTGTGGCGCCGCGGCCGTCTCCAAGGGCGACCTGCGCGAGATCGTCCGCGTCGTCGAGTCGTCCCTCGTGTAGGTCCGGTCGTTCGTGCGCGAGCGCGTCACGCTGCTGATCACGCTGACCTTCGCCCTCATTGGTGCTGGGATCTACGGCTACTTCCCCGAGCAGCAGGAGCGCGCAGCGACGCGGGCGCTGGGCATCAAGGCGACGCGCCTGGCGGAGCTGGCCGCGTACGCGGTCGCCCCCGCCGTCGAGTTCGACGACGAGGCGTTGGTGGCGGAGGTGTTCCGGGGCGCCGCGACGGACCCTGACCTTCGCTACATCGCGGCGTACCGCGACGGGGAGCCGCTGGCGGTTTACCCCGAGGGCGTGCATCCCGACTACCAGGGCGAAGCTCACGAGACGCTCATGTACTTCTTGCCCGAGGAGCTTCGGGTGGAGGTGCCCATCGGCTCGGCGACGGACCGGCAAGCGACGCTGCTGGCGTCCTACTCGACCCGCTCCATCCGGGACGCGAGCCGTAGGGCGCGCGCTGTCGCCGTGGGCATCGGGGCGCTCATCTTGCTCGTGGGGTTTGTCTTGGGCCGTCGCATCGAAGCGCTCTTCGAGCAGGCTCGCCGAGCGCGCGCGCGAGCCGAGGAGGCGAGCCGCGCCAAGAGCCAGTTCTTGGCGAACATGAGCCACGAGATCCGAACGCCCCTCAACGGCATCCTGGGCATGGCGGCGCTGCTGCAGCTCGAGCCCCTGACCGAGCGTGAGCGTCGCTACGCGCAGTCCATCGAGCGCTCCGGTCAGTCGTTGCTCCGACTCGTCGGGGACATTCTCGACTTCTCGAAGATCGAGGCGGGCCGCTTCGAGCTGGAGATCGTACCGTTCTCCCTCGCCCAACACTTCGACCACGTGGTCGAGGCGGTCGCGAAGGCGGCACAGGACAAAGGGATCGAGCTCGTCGCGCACTTGAGCCCGGATATCCCCGCGGCGCTCGAAGGGGACGGGCTCCGCGTCGAGCAGGTGCTCATGAACCTCGTGGGCAACGCGGTGAAGTTCACCGACGAGGGGGAAGTCTTCGTGCACGGGACCCTCGTCGAGCGAACGGACGATGGGGTCCGGGTGCGCCTCGAGGTGAAGGACACGGGCATCGGCATGACCCCCGAGCAGCAGCGACGTGTCTTCGAGGCTTTCACCCAGGCCGATGTCTCCATGGCCCGGCGCTTCGGCGGCACGGGGCTCGGGCTGACGATCGTGCGGCACCTGGTGGAGCTCATGGGCGGCTCGCTGGACCTGGAGAGCGAACCCGGGGTGGGGACGACCTTCCGCGTGGAGCTTCCCTTCGTCATCGCCCGGGACGCGGTGGAGGACG
>JALVDI010000150.1 GCA_027009115.1 Polyangiaceae bacterium
TCGCATCGTCGCGCGCCCGGGTTCAGCGAGGCCAAGAGCCTCTGGATCGACGTCGACAACAGCGGCGCGTGGTCGACCTACACCCTCGACCTGGCCAGCCACCCCGAATGGACGGGCGAGATCGAAGAGATCCGCATCGACCCCATCCTCTACGGCGACGGGCACGACATCGGCCTCGACAGCGTCGTCCTGGGGCCGTGATCGCGACCGGAACAGGACGCGATGCCGCACCATCGACGGACCCAGCTCCGGAGCGCCCGATCGGACGCCCGCTCACCCTCGAAAGCTCCGATCGCCGAACCGACTCGGGGCGTGCCTTGAACACGCACGGCGGCTCGATCGCTCTGCTCTTGGTCGCCCTCGCCGGGTGCGCGGGAGGCCCCCGCGCCCCTGTCCGGGACGCCGTCGGCCGCCGTGACGTGCCGGCGGCGCTGGCCGCCTACGACCGCTTCCGCGAGGTCGATGGCACGGACCTCGCGCTCCTCGGGGAGATCGCCGCGCTCGTGCTCGAAGCCGAAGCGCTCTCGGGCGAACCACGACGCCGGGACGCGGCGCTGACCCAACTGCGCCTGGCGGGAAACGCGGGACTGCCGACCTTGCGGAGGCTGGCCGACGCCGAGGGCGACGCGCTGCTGCGCGCCCGAGCCCTCGAGGCCCTCACGCGGCGCGGGGACCGACAGGCCCGCGCCTTTCTTTACGCGCTCCTCGACAACGAGGACCCGGAGGTCGTCGCGACGGCGATCCCGAGCATCGACGCGGAAGAGGAGATCCCACGCCTGCTCGCCTACCTCCGCGACACCGATCCGGGCGTGCGCCGAGCCGCCGCTCTCTCCCTCTCGTCTGCCTCCGAGAGCCTCCAAGCCCTGGACGCCCTTGCAGAAACCAGCCGCGTCGATCCTGAACCGCGGGTGCGAGCCGCCGCCGCTCGCGCCCTCGGAAGCTTCGGCGGCGCGGCCGCTCCTTTCCTCCGCGAGCGGCTCGGGGACGCCGACGCGCGGGTGCGCTTCGCAGCGGTGGGCGCGCTGCTCAGAGCCGACCGCTCGAGGGCCGCCGAGCTGCTCGCACCGTTCCTGGCAACACCCCCGAGCCGCGCGGGGATCGAGGCCGCGCGCCTCATCGCCCTCGGCGCCGACGACGGCGACGACAGCAACGACGGCGACGCGCGACGCCGTGAGGACGACGCCCGTCTTTACCTGCTGGGCGCCCTCGAAGTCGACGACCCCTCCCTGCGTGCTCAGGCCGCGGTGGCCCTCGCCTCCCTGCCCGCCGACGACGCGACGGACCGCAGGCTCGCCCGAGCCCTCGCCGAAGAGGCCGAAGCCCCCGTGAAGCTCGGCCTCGCGCGGGCCCTGCTGCGCGGAGCCGGCCACGATGGGCAGGCGCAGGCCGCGCTGCTGGAGCTGCTGGCCGGTGAGGGGATGGCGGCCGTGCAGGCCGCGGCGCTCCTTTCCAAGGACGGCCGGGAGGAGGCTCTCCGGCGCCTCGAACGAGCCCTCGCCGGCGATGACGCCCTGCTGCGACGAGTGGCGGCCCGGGCGCTCGGGGCCGAAGCGCATCGTCCCGACGAGGTCCGGGCGCTGCTGCACGACGAAGACCCCATGGTCCGCATCTACGCCGCCGGGGGTATCCTCGCGGCCACGAACGATTGAATGGGGCGCGTGCAGGAGCGCGCGCAGGCCTCCGGAGCCCCGAGCAGAGCACCGGGGCCAACGTTGCGCGACGCGACGTTCGTGCAAGGGTCCGTGGCCCGATGAACGGTGAGACCCGCGCGGGCGGACGCTTCGGCACCTTCGCCGGGGTCTTCACGCCGAGCATCCTGACGATTCTGGGCGTGGTCATGTACCTGCGCCTTGGCTGGGTCACCGGTCAGGTAGGCCTCGGCGGCGCGCTGATCATCATCGTCGTCGCGCACCTCATCAGCCTCGCGACGGGCCTGAGCGTCGCCTCCATCGCCACCGACCGCACCGTCGGCGCCGGCGGCGCCTACTTCATGATCAGCCGCGCCCTCGGAGCTCCGGCCGGCGCCGCCATCGGCATCCCGCTCTTCTTCGCCCAGGCGCTGAGCGTCACCTTCTACATCATCGGCTTCACCGAAGCGCTCCTCCCGCTCATTCCCGACTCCTACGCGGCATTCCTCGACGCGACCTTCCTCAGCACGGGAGTCAACATCCTGCTGACCCTGATCTCCCTCAAGAGCGCGGACCTGGCGATCAAGACTCAGTACCTGGTCATGGCCGCCATTGCGCTGTCGCTGGTCTCCTTCTTCACCGGGACGACCCCCGAATTCCCTCGGGAGATCGAGTGGTTCAACGAGGACGGGGCGAGCTTCGGCGAGGTCTTCGCCGTCTTCTTTCCGGCGGTGACGGGGATCATGGCCGGTGTCAGCATGTCCGGCGACCTCGCCGACCCGCGGACCGCCATCCCCCGGGGCACGCTCCTGGCCATCGGCGTCGGCTTCGTCGTCTACGCGAGCTTCCCCGTCTGGCTGAGCCTCAACTACGCCAGCGACGGCCTCATCGCCGACCGCGACGCCGTGTGGACCATCGCACGGTGGTCACCGCTGATCTTCGCGGGCGTCTTCGGCGCCACCCTCTCGAGCGCCCTCGGGAGCATCCTGACGGCCCCCCGCACGCTCCAAGCGCTCGCGATCGACGGCCTGGTGCCGAGCTTCTTCGGTCGAGGATCGGGCCCCAACGACGAGCCCCGGATCGGCATCGTGGCGACCTTCCTGCTCAGCCAGGCGGGCATCTTCCTCGGAAGCCTCGACGCCATCGCCCCCGTCCTGACCATGTTCTTCCTCGCCACCTACGGCGTCACGAACCTCGCCTTCGGGCTGCAGCAGTGGTCGGGCAACCCCAGCTTCCGCCCGAGCTTCCAGGTACCCGCGTTCGTCGGCCTCGGGGGCGGCCTCGCGTGCTTCTACGTGATGAGCATCCTCAACCTGCCCGCGATGGTCGGTGCCCTCGTCTTGTCGGCGCTCATCTTCACCTTGGTCGAGCGCCGCGCCCTCGACACCACCTACGGCGACGCCCGCCACGGCATCTGGTCGGCCATCGTCCGCTACGCGCTCCATCGCTTGCGCCGCGCCGAATGGCACCCCATGAACTGGCGCCCGAATCTGCTGATCCTCGGCGGCGATCCCCGCAAGCGTCCCCACCTGCTCGAGCTCGGCAACACCGTCGGGCAAGACCGAGGCATCGTCACCTACTTTCACCTCCTCACGGGGTCCGTCGCGGACCTCGCAGCGACCCGCAAAGAGCTCTTCCGCGAGTTCGATGCGGAGATGGGCGAGCTCTTCCCCAACGTCTTCTACCGCGTGGACATCGTCGACGACATCTACCGAGGCGCCGTGCAGGTCGCTCAGAGCTACGGCGTCGGCAGCTTTGAGAGCAACACCATCATGGCGGGCTGGCTGCAGCACACCGACGCGGATCGACAGCAAGGCTACGTGCAGATGTTGCGCGATCTGACGCACCTCGATCGCTCCTTGCTGCTGGTCAAGCTCGACCCCTCCCACGAGCTCGGCGCCCACCGCGAGATTCATGTCTGGTGGGGTGGCCTCGAGGGCAACGGAGGGCTCATGCTCCTGCTCGCTTTCCTGATCACCGCCGATCGGCGGTGGCGACAAGCGCGCGTGACGGTGATGACCGTCGTCAACGAGCCGAGGACCTGCGCCGAAACGGAAGCGAGCCTCCGCCGCATCCTCGCCGCCGCAAGGCTCCACGGCCACGCGCGGGTCATCCCCCGTGAAGGCCGCGACATCTCCGAGATCATGAAGGCCACGAGCGCCGATGCGGACCTGGCCATCGTCGGCTTCCGAGTCCCCGGCGAGGGTTCGTCCGTCACCCCCTTCTTCGCCCGCATGAACGCCATGCTCGACAGCCTCCCGACGACCATCCTCGTCCACTCGGCTCGGAGCTTCGAGGGCGAGCCCGTCCTTTTCGATACCGCCAAGCTCCCGGCGCGAAGGTCGCAGCCGCCTCCCTCACCGCCGCCATCACGGTCGGTAGGCGCGACCTCCGAAGGACAGCTCCCCGAGGGCGAGCCCCTGCCGCGCTCCTCCCACGCGGGGCCTCCGTCGATCCCAGGGTTGGGCGACGATCTCGACCAAGGAGACGAAAGCGAAGAGAACGCGCACGAAGAGAACGGGCGCGAACAACACGCGCACGAAGAGACCGGACACGAAGAGACCGGACACGAAGAGCACGCGCACGAAGAGCACGCGCATGAAGAGAGCGGGCGCTGAGGCTCAGCTCGCGGCGCGCCCGCGACGCGGATAGCCGACCATCCGGCCGGCGTCCGGGTCCCACAGCTTGCAACGGAAGCACTTGGCGATCTCTCGTGGAGAGAGGCTGGTCTTGCCCGGGTTCTGCAGCTCGGGGATCGCCGCCATCGCCTCGGGGAGCCGATAGAAAGGGATGCGCGGGTTGAGGTGGTGGACGTGGTGGTAGCCGATGTTGCCCGTGAACCATCGGAGGATCGGCCCGAGCTCCATGTAACTCGAACATTCGAGGGCCGCCTTGGTGAAGCTCCAGGTGTGGCGCGGCTGCACGTGCATGCCCTCGAAGTTGTGCTGCGCGTAGAAAAGATAGCCGCCGAGCATGCAGGCAACGACCAGCGGCAAGATCAAG
The DNA here is from genome assembly GCA_027009115.1 of Polyangiaceae bacterium. GTDB lineage: Bacteria > Myxococcota_A > Polyangia > Polyangiales > Houyiibacteriaceae > JALVDI01. The sequence goes on from JALVDI010000150.1 coordinate 4,632, forward strand.
CCGAAGAAGGCCACGTCCCAGCCAAAGGCAAACCCCAGAGTGAAGACCAGCGCGACGTGCACGACGAGAGCGAAGGCCGAGTCCCAATTGCCCCTGGGTCGCCTCAGGAAGGGCGAGACGCACATGCCGTAGGCGAAGACCGTGAAGTACGCCAGGGCGATGTTCAGGGGGTGGCGCGTGAAGCGATACATCGCGCGCTGCGCGGGGGTCGCCTTCTCGTACATCTCCACCGTCAAGATGGGGTACGAGCCGACGTGCGAGCCCACGATCTTCGAGTTGTGCGCGTGGTGGTAGTTGTGGGTCTGGCGCCACACCTTGGGAGGCGTCAGCACGAGGATGCCGTACCACCAGAACAGGGCGCGGGCGAGACGCGAGCGGCGCAGCAGCGCGTTGTGCATGTGGTCGTGGTAAAGGATGAACCCGCGCACGATCGCCAGTCCCGCGAGCACGCTGAAGATCGCCCGCGCCCACCACGGCCGCAGGGCGACCGCGCCGGCAAGGAACCCGGCGAGCACGGCCAAGGTCACGAACGTCTCCGCCCAGCTCCGGGCGACGTTCTCCTCGGTGAACGGACGGGTACGGTCGATCAGCTCCTTCTCGGCGGCCCTCGCCGCCTTGGCGGCCTCTCGGGCCTGCGCGACACGGCGCGCCTTTTCGGCGGCCTCGCCCTCCGCCGCCCCATCCCTCGGCAGGGAGGACCGGGCGGCGCGCTCGTCGATTGCTGCATGCGTCACTGCGCTCAGGTATTGCCACCGCCGCAGCCCTCGGTCCAACGCTCGGGCCTGCTTTCGCCCGGCCAATCGGCCGAAAAACGCCGTCGCCGATCCGTCGCGGGCGACGCCATGGAGTGGAGCAAGAGCCTGCTCCTCGATGCACTGCTCGTCTATGGCTCCGAGCGATCGAAGGCCGGATCGCGACAGGCCGGAGGCTGCGGGCAAGGCGCTCCGAGGACACGCTGCGGGCACTTCGCCCGAGCCCCTCCCCTGCGATGGAGCACGCACTCCCGCGGCAGAGGCCGTGCGCAGGCCGCACAGCGGCGACGATGAGGGGTCTTGAGACGGGCTCTAGGCCGTCGCCTCGGTTTTCTGCCACACTCGCGCCCGACGAAGGGACCCACATGAGCGCTCTGCAGAGAAACCCCGGAACGCACCTCGACTTCGACTGGCTCGACTCCATCCAGGTGAACCGCAGCGCCATCGAGCGGCGCTGCGCCACCCTCCCCAAGCGCCGCAGCGTGAAGAAGGAATGGCAGGCCGCGTGGCTCCTCAGGGCGGTCACGCTGATGGACCTCACCACGCTCTCCGGCGACGACACTCCGGGCAAGGTCCGTCGGCTTTGCGCCAAGGCGCGGCAACCAATCCGCCAGGACCTCCTCGAGCGCTTGGGGGTGGCCGACAAGCGCATCACCACCGGCGCGGTGTGCGTCTACCACGCGCTCGTTCCAGAAGCGGTCCGAGACCTGGACGGCACCGGCATCCCGGTCGCGGCCGTGTCTGCGGGTTTCCCGGCAGGACTCACTCCCCTCGAGCAACGCCTCGACGAGATCCGGGCGTCCGTCGCTGCCGGCGCCCAAGAAATCGACGTCGTCATCCGCCGACAGCTCGCCCTCACCCACGACTGGAAGACGCTCTACGAAGAACTGAGCGCGATGCGTCAGGCGTGCGGCGACGCCCACATGAAAACGATCCTGGCCACCGGCGAGCTCGGAACCCTCCGCAACGTCGCGATGGCCAGCTGGGTGGCGATGATGGCCGGCTCGGACTTCATCAAGACCTCGACGGGCAAGGAGCCCGTCAACGCCACACTCCCCGTGGGTCTCGTGATGGTCCGGGCCATCCGCCAGTACCGCGAGAAGACCGGCCACTGGGTCGGCTTCAAGCCCGCCGGCGGCATCCGCAAGGCAAAGCAAGCCCTCGCGTGGCTCGTCCTGATGAAGGAGGAGCTCGGCGATCGCTACCTGCAACCCGACCTTTTCCGTTTCGGCGCCAGCTCGCTGCTGGCCGACATCGAGCGTCAGCTCGAACACTTCGTGACCGGTCGCTACGCGGCCCACCACCACCACCCGATGGCGTGACGATGGCGAACCGAAAGACCCGCAAACGCAAGACGACGAAGGCCGCCAAGGCGACGAAGGCCGCCAAAGCGATAGCCAAGAAGCGAACCACGGCCCCGGCAAAAAACCGCCAAGGCGCGCGCAAGAGGCGAGCTTCGGCCCCCGCCACGAAAGCCGGCAGGCTGCCCGCCAAACGCCTCGAGGCCGCCAAGACCGCCCGAACGCAACGCCCCACCGTCGCGGAGATCTTCGAGACCATGGAGTACGGCCCCGCCCCCGAGAGCGACGCCCTCGCCAACGAGTGGCTCGACCGACACGGCCGCGAGTTCGGCCACTACATTGGCGGCGGCTGGGTCGCCGCCAAGGAACACTTCGACGTGCGTGATCCGGCCCGGCTGATCGACCTCGCACGGGTCGGCCAGGGGACTGCCGAGGACGTGGACGCCGCCGTCGAAGCCGCCGAGAGAGCGCAGCCAGGCTGGGAAGCGCTCGGAGGCCACGGCCGGGCGCGCTTCCTCTACGCGATCGCACGGCACATCCAGAAACACCACCGCCTGCTCGCAGTGCTCGAGTCCATTGACAACGGCAAGCCCATCCGCGAGAGCCGGGACATCGACGTGCCGCTCGTCGCGCGACACTTCTACCACCATGCGGGCTGGGCCCAGCTCATGGAGGACGAGCTGGCGGACTTCGCGCCGCTCGGTGTCGTCGGGCAGATCATCCCGTGGAACTTCCCTCTGCTGATGCTCGCCTGGAAGATCGCGCCGGCGCTGGCCATGGGCAACTGCGTCGTCCTCAAGCCGGCCGAGTACACGCCACTGACAGCACTGCTCTTCGCCGAAATCTGCGAGGAGATCGGCCTGCCGCCGGGCGTCGTCAACATCGTCACCGGCGACGGACGGACCGGCGCCGCCATCGTCGAGCACCCGCGCATCGCCAAGATCGCGTTCACCGGCTCGACGGGCGTGGGACGCATCATCCGCGAGGCGACGGCGGGGACGGGCAAGACTCTCTCCCTCGAGCTCGGCGGCAAGTCCCCATTCATCGTCTTCGACGACGCCGACCTCGACAGCGTGGTCGAGGGCGTCGTCGACGCGATCTGGTTCAACCAGGGCCAGGTCTGCTGCGCCGGCTCACGCATCCTCGCGCAAGAGTCGATCGCCGACAAGCTTCTGACGAAGCTGCGCGAGCGCATGGAGAAGCTGCGCATCGGTCCGCCGCTGGACAAGGCCGTCGACATGGGCGCCATCGTCGCCCCCGTGCAACTCGATCAGATCCGCGCGCTCGTGCAGCAGGGTGCCGACGAGGGCGCCACTCTCTGGCAGCCAAGCTGGTCTTGCCCAGCGGAGGGGCTCTTCTACCCACCCACGTTGCTGAGCGACGTGGCGCCCGCCTCGACCGTCGCGCAGGTCGAGATCTTCGGCCCGGTCGTCGTCTTCATGACCTTCCGCACGCCGAGCGAGGCGGTGCAGCTCGCCAACAACACGCGCTACGGCCTGGCCGCGAGCGTCTGGTCCGAGAACGTAAACCTCTGCCTCGACATCGCCCCGAAGATCAAAGCGGGCACGATCTGGGTGAACTGCACCAACGTCTTCGACGCCGCGAGCGGGTTCGGAGGCTACCGGGAAAGCGGCTACGGGCGTGAGGGCGGCAAGGAGGGCTTGTACGAGTACTGCAAGCCGCGCTGGCTCGCACAAGCCAAGGCGCGCAAGACCCGAGCCCCCAAGGCGGCGACGAAGAAGAGCATCGGCAAGGCGCCTCCGGCTGCGGTCGAGCTCATCGACCGCACGCCCAAGCTCTACATCGGAGGCCGGCAGAGGCGGCCCGACGGCGGTTACAGCCTCGTCGTCCAGGACGCCTGGGGCCGGCGTCTGGGCGAAGTTGGCCGCGGCAACCGCAAGGACGTCCGCGACGCTGTCGAAGCGGCGCACCAGGCTCGCGGCTGGGGCGCCGGCACCGCCCACCTGCGTGCCCAGGTCCTCTACTACCTGGCCGAGAACCTGGCAGCTCGCCGGGACGAGATGGTCACCCGCCTCCACCTCATGCTCGGCTCGGACGACGCCGCGCGGCAGGAAGTCGACCTTTCTCTCGACCGGCTCTTCACCTACGCGGCCTGGGCCGACAAGTACGACGGCCTCGTCCACGCCACGCCCTTCCGCAACGTCACCGTCGCCATGAACGAGGCCATCGGCGCGATGGGCATCGTCTGCCCCGACGAGGCGCCGCTCCTGGCCCTGATCTCGACCGTCGCCCCGGCGATCGCCATGGGCAACAGCGTCGTGGTCGTCCCCTCGGAGCGCCACCCCTTGGCGGCCACCGACTTCTACCAAGTGCTCGAGACGAGCGACGTGCCCGGCGGGGTCGTGAACATCGTCACCGGCCTGCGCGACGAGCTCGTGCCGACCCTCGCCGGACACGACGATCTCGAACAGCTCTGGTACTTCGGTCCCGAGAGCGGCTGCGCGGAGGTCGAGCGCCTCTCGGTGGGGAACATGAAGCGCACCTGGTGCCACTACGGCCCGCCCCGCGATTGGACCGACCGAGTCCAGGGCGCCGGCCGGGAATTCCTGCGGCAGGCGACCCACGTGAAGAACATCTGGATCCCCTACGGCGAGTGAGCGAAGCCGCGGGCAAGCGGCGGTCTGGGTCCTCCCGAGCGACCCGGCCACCACCTGCTCTTCCACGCGACGGGTGCCGGCGCATCCTCGCTCCACTCCGCGCCGCCCCTGGGTCGGGAGGCGGCAGCGATGCTCGGCGCTGGCTTTCTCGGCGTCGGCGACAAGAGCCGCCGCCCGCGTTGACAGCCCGAGGGCCCCTCCGTAGCTTGCGCCTCGGTGCGTGGTCGGCCCCCCACGCACTCCGCGCCCTCGACGACGAAGCGGACCGCACCCGCGGGCTCTCACCCAGCGCCTCATGCACCGCCGCACCAAGTTTATTTTCGTGACGGGTGGAGTGGTCAGCTCCATCGGCAAGGGCCTGACCGCCGCCTCGATGGCGGCGCTCATGGAAGCCCGCGGCCTTCGAGTCACGAACCTCAAGCTCGACCCTTACATCAACGTCGACCCGGGCACGATGTCGCCCTACCAGCATGGCGAGGTCTTCGTCACCGACGACGGCGCCGAGACGGACCTCGACCTCGGGCACTACGAGCGGTTCACGTCGACGACCATGAGCCGCGCGAACAACTTCACGACCGGCCGGATCTACGACGCGGTCATCTCGAAGGAGCGCCGCGGAGAGTACCTCGGCGCGACGATCCAGGTCATCCCGCACATCACCGACGAGATCAAAGCGCGAGTCTACGAGGCGACCCGCAAAGCGGACGTCGCCATCGTGGAGATCGGCGGCACCGTGGGCGACATCGAGTCGCTCCCCTTCCTCGAAGCCGTACGCCAAATGAAGGGAGAGCTCGGGCCTCAGAACGCCTGCAACGTACACGTCACCCTCGTCCCCCACATCAAGGCCGCCGGCGAGCTCAAAACAAAGCCCACGCAGCACTCCGTCAAGGAACTGCTCGGCCTGGGCATCCAGCCCGACATGTTGATCTGCCGCGTCGACCAGGACCTCCCCCTGGAGCTGCGCAAGAAGATCGCCCACTTCTGCAACGTTCCGGTCGAACGAGTCATCGCCGCGCCGGACGTCAGCGTCATCTACGAGCTCCCGATCGTCCTGCGGCGGCAGCAGCTCGACACCCGACTGGTGGAGCTCCTCAACATCTGGTCGCGCGAACCCGACCTCTCACGGTGGGAGCGGGTCACCTCGACCTTCAAGGCTCCAAAGCGCGGCTCGGTCTCGATCGCCCTCGTGGGCAAGTACGTCCACCTCCGTGACAGCTACAAGTCGCTGCACGAAGCGCTGGTCCATGGCGGCATCGCCAACGACGTCCGCGTCGAGCTCACCTACATCGACAGCGAGGCCCTCGAGAGCGACGATCTCGACGCCGCCCTTGCCCCTCACAACGCGATCCTCGTCCCCGGGGGCTTCGGTGACCGCGGCACCGAGGGCAAGATCCGCGCGATCCGATGGGCTCGCGAGCATGGGGTGCCGTTCTTCGGGATTTGCCTCGGGATGCAGATGGCGGTGGTCGAGTACGCCCGCAACGTCTGCGGGCTCGAGGGCGCCAACAGCGCGGAGTTCGCGCCCGACGCGCCCTACCTGGTCGTCGATCTCATGCCGGACCAGCGCGGCGTCAAGGACAAGGGCGCCACGATGCGCCTGGGGGCCTACCCCTGCGTGCTGAAGCCGGGCTCCCTCGCGGCGGACATCTACGGCGTCACCGAGATCAGCGAGCGGCACCGCCACCGCTACGAAGTCAACAACCAGCACCGCCAAGCCCTCGAAGCGGGCGGTCTCGTCCTCAGCGGGCTTTCCCCCGACGAAACCCTCGTCGAGATGATCGAGCTGCCGGAGCACCCGTTCTTCATCGGCTGCCAGGGTCACCCTGAGTTCAAGAGCAAGCCCCACGCAGCGCACCCGCTCTTCACCCGCTTCGTCCGCGCGGGCCTCGAACACCGGAAGGCCCGGGAACGGAGCGAGGCTGCGGAGGACGCAGCCGCGTCCGCCAACTGACGAAGCCTCGCCAACCTGCTCACGAGGCGAGCTCGCTGCGTGTACGCGCGCCTTGACTAGCGACCCCCTCCAAGCCACGCCTCCCGCTCGGGCGCTTGCCCGCAGACCACGCAAAGGAGGGACGATGCGCTTGCTTCGATGGATTCTTGCAGCCAGCCTCGCGACGGCTGTCGGCTGTGGCGACGACGACGGGGGCATGGACAGCGGCACCCGCGACGCGGGCGTGACGCCCGACGCAGGCCGCTCGGACAGCGGCGGGACGATGGACGCGGGCACCATGGACGGGAGCACCATGGACGCCGGTGACCCCGTCACAGCCGCGGACTTCGTAGCAGCCCTCCAGCGCGGGCTCACAGAAGAGTGCGCCTGCTTCTTTTCGGACGATGGGTATACGACGGCCGAAGAGTGCGTGGCGGACCAATCACCGTCCACCACCGAGAAGGCCTGCTTCATGGCCGCCTTCGACGCCGCCGATGCGCAGGAGACCTTCGCCTGCTTGACCACGGTCGCGAACGACTACGCGGACTGCCTCGCCGCCGCCGCCTGCGACAGCACGACCGCGATGAGCTGCGGCATGACGCAAGAGGACGCCGCGGATGCCTGCCCGGGAATGACGACGGAGCAGCAGGACGCCTTCGATGCGGCGTTCGACGCCTGCGCCAGCGAGATGGTGGTCGGTCCGGCAGGCACCTGTCCCGACAGCTCCGCGACCTCCATGATGACGGGAGCCGAGGTCTTCGCGGGCAGCACCCTGCTCAAGGGCGACGACGCCCACGGGAGCTGCAGCGAGGGAACGGGCGCGCCCGACCTCCAATTCCAGTGGACCGCGCCGACCACGGGCACCTACGTCATCGACACCTTCGGCTCCAGCTTCGACACCGTCCTCTACGTCCTGGACGGTTGCGGCGGAACGGAGCTGAGCTGCAACGACGACGCGGACGGGGACGACACCAACCTGCAGTCGCAGCTGATGCTCGAGGCCACCGAGGGGACCGAGTACATCCTGGTCGTGGACGGCTACAGCTCCACCGACGCCGGTGACTTCGTGGTGAACATCACCCCGCCGGCCGGCTGACGAAGCGCGACCTTTCTGCGCAGCTCCTCGAAAAGGCGTTCCCACGAGGGGACGCCTTTTCGATTTTCTGCACTGGCCACCGAAACCCCACGGAAAACGGCCGGCCAGGGAGCCCTGACCGGCCGTCCTCATAGAGCGGGCGACCGGATTCGAACCGGCGACATTCAGCTTGGGAAGCTGACGCTCTACCAACTGAGCTACGCCCGCGAAGCGGCGTAGACGTAGGCCACCGAACCGGGTACGTCAAGTCCCAGGGGAAGTGAGCGCTGCCGGCCGCCAGCCCCCGCTCCGCGGGAGCCGGGCTCGACATCACGAAGAGCCGGCGCCGGGCAAGGAGCGCGGCATCCCGCTCCACGGAGAGTGTGCTCGGCATCACGGACAGGCGCCCCGGGCAGGGACAAGCTCTGCGGCCTGAACGGCCCCCACTGCCCCCCGACGCAATGAACACCGACGAACGACAAAGGGAGCGCGCGGCAATGGTCGAAAGGCAGCTCGCGGCCCGGGGCATCGACGACCCCGCGGTGCTCGCCGCGATGGCGGCCGTGGCGCGACACGAGTTCGTCCCCGAGCCAGTGCGGGCGTTCGCCTACGCGGACCGACCGCTCCCCATCGGCTTCGGCCAGACCATCAGCCAGCCCTACATCGTCGCGTTGATGGTCGAGCTCGCCGGCGTCAGCGGACGGCCGGACGCGAAGGTGCTCGAGGTGGGCACCGGCTGCGGCTACCAGGCGGCGGTGCTCGCCGAGCTTGGAGCCGAGGTGTGGACCGTCGAGATCGTCGAGCCCCTCGCGCGCCGCGCCGCCGCGACCCTGGCCCGCCTCGGCTACGACCGCGTGCATGTCCGCGCCGGCGACGGGTACGGCGGTTGGCCCGAGCACGCCCCCTTCGACGCCATCCTCGTCGCCGCGGCGCCTCCGCGCGTCCCCGAGCCCCTCCTCGATCAGCTCCGCCCCGGCGGCCGCCTCGTGCTCCCCGTGGGTGTCGAGCAACAGATGCTGCGGGTCGTCGCCAAGAACGCCGACGGCAGCACCCAGGCCCGGGACGTCGCGCCCGTCCGTTTCGTCCCCATGACCGGCGACGTTCAGCAGCCGCGCTGAGCGCTCGGAGCGCCCCAGCGAAGAGATCAGCTCTCCTCGCCGCCCACTGCGCGGAGACGACGGGCGAGCTCGGCGGCCAGCGCTTCCACGTCGAGCCGCTCGCGGAGCCGATCGCGACGCCGATCGCGACGCGAGGCGTCCCGAAGGTCCTCGCGCAGAGCGCGGGCGATGGCATCGACGAGGGACCTCTCCGACGGCCCTTCCTCCCGAAGCAGCCGGCCGACGTGCTCCGTGGCCAGGCCCACCGCCCGGTCGATGACACGCTTCTCTCGAGCTGCGAGGCGATCGAGCTTCGCCTCGAGGACCTCCAGCCGACGGAGGATCTTGCGCAGCTGCTTCTTCTTCACGGCGCCGTTCCCCGCTGTGCTTCGGCATTCGGAGATGCCGCAGGCTCCGGAGCAGGGTCCACGGGCTCGGCGGCGGCAGGCTCCTCGGGCGGCCCCGCCTCGCGCAGCGCACGAAGCTCGCGTTCGGTCGCGTGGCGCGCCTCGAGAGCCTGGTCGAGCTCGCGCTGAAGGCTCGTGGCCCGCGCCTCGGCGGCCGCCTTCTCGGCCCGCAGACGCCCCAGGAGCCCTTCCTGCGCCTCCACACGGTGAACGAGGCGATCCCGCTGCGCTTCGAGGCTCGTCAGGCGATCGAGCGCCTGCTCGAGCTGCGTCTCGACCTGCCCGAGCCGCCCCATGACGGTGTCCCGCTCCTGCGCGAGCCCCCTCGCCCGCACGCGTTCGGCGTCGAGGGCCGCGTCGCTCTGCTCGAGCCCGGCGCGCAGAGCAGCGAGCTCGGCGCCTCGTTCGCGCAACTGCTCCTGCAGGGTCTGGCTGCGGAGGCGCTCGGCGTCGAGAGTCGCGTGGGTCGTCGCCAGTCGCCGCTCCAAGGCCGCGCGCCCAAGGCGGGCGTGCTCGAGAGAGGCCCGGATCCGCTCGGCGTCCGCGGCGATACGGCGGCGCTCGGCGTCGGTCTGCTCGAGGTCTTCTCGCACCTCGGCGAGCGCGGCCGCCGCGCGCGCCCGAGTTGCTTCCGCACGCAGCTGGAAGTAGTGGTACGCGCCCGCAAAGACGGCGCCCAGGGTCACGACGATGGGCAGCGCCCAGCGGAGCAGCCGCAGCCGGCGCGCACGGCGCTCCTCGGGCGAAGTCAGCACCGCCAGCTCCTCGGCCAGCTCCTCGGCGGTTGGGCGCTCCCACGGGTCGGGGTTCAACCAGCGTTCGAAGGAGGGCCGGAGAAACCGGAGGCTGCGGCTCGTGGGCAAAGGAGGCACACCGCGCGCGCGCTCCTCGATGAACGCCTCGATGGCGCCGGCAGGCACATCCTGCTGCGTGTCGGGCTCCAGGCTGTTTCGCAGAGCAAGGGCGAGGGAGAACACGTCAGCGCGGGAAGTCACCCGTGGCTTGTCTTCGACGGAGGAAAACTGAGCCGCGACCTCCGGAGCGAAATAGGTCGGGGTGCCCGCCACGACCATCTCCGCCTCCGTCGCCGCGACCCCAAAGTCGATGAGCACCGGCAGCGGCTCCTCGTCCCCGGGCATCTCGGCCAGGAAGATGTTCTCCGGCTTGACGTCCTGGTGCCGCAACCCCGCGGCGTGGACGG
>JALVDI010000151.1 GCA_027009115.1 Polyangiaceae bacterium
CGCGCGGAGCGGCGGGTCAAGGCGGGGCTGCTGCTGGCGGCGCTGGCGCGAATCGAGGGCATCGAGATCGGGGACGACGCTGTCGAGGCCAAGCTTCAGGAGATCGCCGAGCAGTCAGGCAAGCACATCGCCAAGGTCAGGGCCGAGTACGCCGGCGAGGAGCGCGAAGCTCTCGAGAGCTCGCTCCTCGAGGAACGGCTGACGGACTGGCTGAAGTCCAAAGCGACGATCGAGGAGCGGGAGGAACCGACCGAGGAGCCCGCCGGCGCGGAGGAGGAGTGAGCTCGGGGCGGCCCGCTCCGCAGGGCAACACCCCGATCCCCTACGTCGTCGAGACGACGCACCGCGGCGAACGGCGCTGGGGACTCTTCGACCGGCTCCTCAAGGACCGGATCATCTTCCTGGGCACCGACATCGACGACGACGTCGCCAATGTCGTCGTCGCGCAGCTCCTCTTCCTCGAGAGCGAGGACCCGGACAAGGAGGTCACCCTCTACCTCAACAGCCCGGGGGGCAGCGTCACCGCGGGCTTCGCAATCTACGACACGATGCAATACCTGCGCTGCCCGGTCGCAACGATCTGCGTGGGCCAGGCAGCATCGATGGGCGCCTTCCTGCTGGCGGCCGGCAGCCCGGGGCTCCGCCGTGCGTTGCCCAACAGCCGCGTGATGATTCACCAGCCTTGGGTTGGGGGCATCCAGGGACAGGCGACGGATCTCGAAATCCATGCGCGGGAGATCCTGACCCTGCGCCAGATGATGAACGAGTGCCTCGCGCGCCACACGGGTAAAACGACCGACGAGATCGCCCGAGACACGGAACGTGATCGTTTCCTCAGCGCCGACGAGGCGAAGGACTACGGGCTCGTGGATCACGTCGTGCGGGCGCGCCCCGGAGCAGCCCCCTCCCTTGCCGGCCAAAAACCGCAGCGCTAGACTCCCCACCAACCCTCTGAAAGCGACCGAACGCAGTGGATCGACGCCGAGACGACGGACATGGAAACCTGACCTGCTCCTTCTGTGGGAAGTCTCAGAAGGAGGTCAAGAAGCTCATCGCGGGGCCCACGGTCTACATCTGCGACGAGTGCATTGCCCTGTGCAATGACATCATCGCCGAAGAGGTCGATCGAGACGACTCCCTGGCGACGGGCGCTCCGCTGCCAAAGCCCGCCGAGATCAAGAAGATCCTGGACGAGTACGTCATCGGGCAGGATCGGGCGAAGAAGGTGCTCTCGGTCGCCGTCCACAACCACTACAAGCGCATCGACGCCAAGCTCGGCGACGACGTCGAGCTCCAGAAGTCGAACATCCTCCTCCTGGGCCCGACGGGCTCGGGCAAGACCCTGCTCGCACAGACCCTGGCTCGGATCCTGAACGTGCCCTTCGCCATCGCCGACGCCACCACGCTGACGGAGGCCGGCTACGTCGGAGAGGACGTCGAGAACATCATCGTCCAGCTCTTGCAGAACGCCGACCACGACGTGGAGCGGGCCCAGCGGGGCATCGTTTACATCGACGAGATCGACAAGGTCGCGCGCAAAGGCGACAACCCCTCGATCACCCGCGACGTGAGTGGTGAGGGTGTTCAACAAGCCCTGCTCAAGATCATCGAGGGCACCATCGCCAACGTGCCGCCCAAGGGCGGCCGCAAACACCCGCAGCAGGACTTCCTGCAGATCGACACGTCCAACATCCTGTTCATCTGCGGAGGCGCGTTCGTCGGCCTCGACCAGGTCATCGAGCGGCGCATTGGCCAGAAGACCCTCGGATTCGGTGCCGAGATCACGTCCAAGAACGACAAGAAGATCGGCGAGCTCCTCGAGCAGGTACAGCCGGAGGACCTCCTCAAAGCTGGCCTCATTCCAGAGTTCATCGGGCGCCTTCCCGTCATCGCGACCCTCCACGAGCTCAACGAGGACGCCTTGGTGGACATCCTCACCAAGCCGAAGAACGCGCTGGTCAAGCAGTACCAGAAGCTCTTCGAGCTCGACGGTGTCAAGCTGACCTTCGCGCGGCCGGCGCTCCAAGCCATCGCCCGCGAAGCGCTCAAACGCAACGCCGGCGCCCGCGGTCTGCGGGCAATCACCGAGCACGCGATGCTCGACATCATGTACGACATTCCCTCGCAGACCGGCATCAAAGAGGTCGTGGTCGGCGAAGAAGTCATCACCAAGGGCGACAAGCCTCTGATCGTCTACGAGAAGGAAGCCGAGGCCGGCTGACCTCGTAGCGAGGCCGCCCCGGCCCCTACCCCGACCGAAGCGCTCCTCCAGGCGCAAGAGAGAGGCGATGTTCTTCCACAAGAACGACAACGGCGACCAAGGCGAGGAGCGTGCGCGGCGCGGGAAGGTCGTCCCACTCCTGCCGCTCCGGGACATCATCGTCTTCCCGCACATGGTGGTTCCCCTCTTTGTCGGGCGGGAGAAGTCCATCAACGCACTGGAAGAAGCCATGAGCCACGACAAGGAGATCCTTCTCGCGGCTCAAAAGAGGGCGAAGACGAACGATCCCACGGCGGACGACATCTTCTCGGTCGGCACTGTGGGCACCATCGTGCAGCTCCTTCGTCTCCCTGACGGAACGGTCAAGGTGCTCGTCGAGGGCAAGCGCCGCGCGACGATCAAGCGCTTCATCCCGAACGACGAGTTCTTTCTCTGCGACGTCGAGCTCATCGAAGAGGCGCATACCTCTTCGGTGGAAGTCGAAGCGCTCGTCCGGAGCGTGCAGTCGACCTTCGAGAGCTACGTCAAGCTCAACAAACGCATCCCTCCCGAGATGCTGATGACGGTGCAGACCATCGACGACCCGTCGCGGCTCGCGGACACCATCGTCGTGCATCTGACCAGCATCAAACTGAACGATCGCCAGGAGATCCTGGAGACGATCGACCCGGCCAGGCGGCTGGAGCGGCTCTTCGAGTTGATGAACGCCGAGATCGAGATCCTCCAAGTGGAGAAGAAGATCCGCTCGCGCGTGAAGAAGCAGATGGAGAAGAGCCAGAAGGAGTACTACCTCAACGAGCAGATGCAGGCCATCCAGAAGGAGCTGGGTGAGCGGGACGAGTTCAAGAGCGAAATTCAGGAGATCGAGGGCCGGCTCAAGAAGAAGAAGCTCCCGAAGGAAGCTCTGGAGCGGCTCAACAAGGAGCTGAAGAAACTCAAGATGATGCAGCCGATGAGTGCGGAAGCGACGGTCGTCCGCAACTACATCGACTGGGTCCTTGCCCTCCCCTGGTTCGACAAAAGCGAAGAGAACTACGCCATCGACGCGGCGGAGGAGATCCTCGACGAGGACCACTACGGTCTGAAGAAGCCCAAGGAACGTATCCTCGAGTACCTGGCCGTCCAGGCCCTGGTGAAAAAGCTCAAAGGCCCCGTGCTCTGCCTGGTCGGCCCTCCCGGTGTCGGCAAGACATCCCTCGCCCGCTCCATCGCGCGCGCCACGGGCCGCGAGTTCGTGCGCCTCTCCCTCGGGGGGGTTCGGGACGAAGCGGAGATCCGCGGCCATCGACGTACATACATCGGCGCACTCCCCGGGCGCCTCATCCAGTCGCTGCGCAAGGTCGGCACGAACAACCCGGTCTTCCTCCTCGACGAGATCGACAAGATGTCGAGCGACTTCCGCGGCGACCCCGCGGCGGCGCTGCTCGAGGTCCTCGACCCGGAACAGAACCACAACTTCAACGATCACTACCTGGACCTCGACTACGACCTCTCGGACGTCATGTTCATCACGACGGCCAACTCCTTGTCCGGGATCCCGCTCCCGCTCCGTGACCGCATGGAGATCCTCGAGCTGAGCGGCTACACCGAGTTCGAGAAACTCAACATCGCGGTCCGCTACCTGGTGCCCCGGCAGCTCGAGGCCGCGGGGCTGCAGGACGTCGACGTCGAGATCACCGAGAACGCGATCCGGACGGTCATCCACCACTACACCAAGGAAAGCGGCGTACGAAACCTGGAGCGTGAGATCGGCGGCATTTGTCGCAAGATCGCCCGCAAGGTGCTGGCAGACGGCAAGGAGGGAACCTACCGAGTCGCCGCCAAGAACGTCCCCGAGTACCTGGGCGTACCGAAATACCGGCCCAACAAGGCGAGCGACAAGGACATGGTCGGGCTAGCGACGGGGCTGGCCTACACCTCCGTCGGCGGAACCACCCTCGAGTGCGAAGTCGCCGTGGTCCCCGGCAAGGGCAAGCTGGTCATCACCGGGCTGCTCGAAAAGGGCATGCAGGAGTCCGCACAAGCGGCCATGAGCTACATCCGCTCGCGTCACAAGGCTCTGGGGCTCGAAAAGGACTTCCACGAGAACTACGACGTCCACGTCCACTTTCCGGAGTTCGTACCGAAGGACGGCCCAAGCGCTGGGATCACGATGGCGACAAGCATCGCCAGCGCGCTTCTGAAGATCCCCGTGCGCCGCAATGTCGCGATGACCGGGGAGATCACCCTGCGGGGGCGGGTCATGCCCATCGGCGGGCTGAAAGAAAAGATGCTCGCGGCCCATCGCGCGGGCATC
>JALVDI010000152.1 GCA_027009115.1 Polyangiaceae bacterium
GGCAGGGGGTGCCGCCGCCCCAGGGCCCCCTTTCACGAACTGGGCAGACTTTCCGGCAGGGGGTGCCGCCGTCCCACGGCGACGGCCGCGCCGATGCGCCCCGGAACCACCTCGACGCGCGGGCGAACGCTGTGGTCTCCTCCCTCGGTGACCCTACGCAACCGTCCCTTGGTGGCGCTGGTCTGCCTCTCGCTGACGGCGACGGTTGAGGCCGATGACGATTTCAGCTCCGACCGCCCCGGCTTCGCGAACGGGACTCAGGCCGCGCCGGTGCTCCGGCCGATCACCGAGCTCGGCGCCGCGTTGGCGTGGGACCCGAACACCGGAACGACAGGGAGGCTTCCGGACCTGCGCGTTCGGGTCGGCGCGGCGCCTTGGCTCGAGCTGCGCGTCGACGCACCCTCGCTCCTGCTCGCCGACCCGCTGAGGATCGGGGACCTCACCCTCGGGCTGAAACTCGCCAGCCCCGTAGGGGCCTCCCTTGCGGTCAGCATCGTGCCCAGCGTCACGGTCCCCAGCGGCACCGGCGGCGGCGTCGTCACCGGGCGCCTCGAAATCAACTGGAGCGCGAACGCCGGCATCCTCGGCTTCGGCGGGAACTTCGCCGCCGGAAGCGTCCTCGTCCTGGACGAGCGCCGCGTGCAGGGCGAAGGGAGCCTGGCCCTGAGCGTCCAGCCGACCGCCACCTTCAGCGCCTACGTTCAATCGTACGCGCTGTGGATCGACGGCGAGCACCCGGACCTCTACGTCGGCGCCGGCGTGGCCGTCATGGCCCACCCGCGCGTGCAGATCGACGCTTACGCGGATGTGGGGGTGACCAACGGAACGACTCGCCTGCAGCTCGGCGTGGGGACGTCGGTGCTGTGGGGGCGGTCGACCTGAGCGGGAGCCCTGCCCAGCCGTCCGCGTCTCATGTCCCTCGGTCTTGTTCTGCCGGCCCTGCGCCTCGAATCCATCGTCGTCGGGGTCCTTGCCGCCTCCACCCCAACAGCAGCCCGAAGAGGGCCAGAGCGACCCAGGACACGGGAGAGAGCACGCCGACACCGACACGGCAGCCACAGCCACCGGAGCCGCCAGAACCGGATCGGCCGCCGTGGACGCCTCCGTCGTCGGAACCCGCGTCCGCACTCGAACCCGCGTCAGCGGCAGCGGGGAGCATCGGCGGAGGCGCGTGGAGAAGCCAGCCGACGGTCCGCCGCACGACAGTCTCGTTGCCGGCGCGGTCCAGCACTCGCGCCCGGATCTCTTGATCCGGATCTGTCAGCGAGCTCGGCAGCGGTACCGAGACAACACCCGGGTCTGCGGCGTCACCCGAGAGGTCTTCGCACTCCTCCGCAGGGTCCAGAACGCAAACCTCCAGGGACGAGGGATCGATGCCGTCGCCGAGGTCCGCGGTGCCCACCCGGAGCTCCACGATCGCCTCGCCTTCGGCAATACCCACGAGATGCAGGGTGGGCTTCTGCGTGTCGCGCAGCTCCGTCGCCCCGCCGCTCGGGTTGCCCAGGTCGATCCAGCGAGACAGCAGACCAAGCTCCTCGGGCGTGATCCCCGTCTCCGGATGCGCCGGTCCGTAGTCGATGTCGCGATCCTCGTCGGACGCGTCCGGCCCGAAGAGATCGTCGCTGCGGTTGTCCGTGCGTTCTCCGGCCGCCTTCCAGTAGAGCAAGCTGCCGCGGGCGTTGAAGGCGCGGACGTACTTCGTCATCTGCGGTCGCCGGAAGGTAAAGCCGCCGCGCACCCCTGTCCGATGCCGACGCGCCTCAGGCACGCACGCTTGATGCCGGTCCGCCACCAAACACCACCACGTCGACGCCGCCGAGCCGTCGCTCGGAGCCTCGCGGCCCGGCCGATCGAGGGACAGGCCCGCCGCCGGACTGTCGCCCCCGTGGCATCCCCTCGTCGCACAGCGTGATTGGAAGATGGGGAAGATGTCGCGCTCATACTCGACCTGAAGGTCGTAGCCCTCGACCGAGCGGCTCTGTACGGCGCCGGTGGCGTCACGACCCGCCAGCAGCGGCACGCGACCTTCACCGAGCCGGGGCACCTCGTAGTCCGACGTGGCAGCGAAAGTCTCCGAGAACGCATGGCGCGCGGGGCGCGAATGCACGTGACAGCCCCCGCAAGTCTTCATCTCACCGGGACGCAATTGCTGCCAGCTCTGGTCCGTGTTCAGCGTGCGTCCGTCGCAGTCGATGCCCTGCATCAGATAGGGAACGTTCGCCGGCATGCGCAGCAGGAAGCTCGTATCCTCGGTTCCGTCGGCCAAGCGCACCGGTTCGCCCGCCTCATCCCGTTTGCGCACGGGGATCTCCCCGAGGATCGTCACGCGTTCGCCAAAAAGGTTCGACACGTCCCGGATTGCCTCATCCCGCCGTCCAGCGCGGTTCGGCATCAGCCCCAGCATTCTCACACCGCAGAGCTCGTCGTCGTCGTAGTCGATCGTGTCGGTGCCCTGGAGATGAAACTGGTGCTCCCCCATGAAATGGATCCCGTCCCTGGGGTGCGTCTCGCGGTCGACGATGGAAGCCGCACCGAGCAATCCGAAAGGCGTCCCCGCTTCGAGCAAGGCGTGGCTCGTAGCTTGATCCGCTGCTGCGATGCGGCTGGGTGCTTCCACGCCGTGGATCGCTGCGTAGGGAACCACCGGCCGCGCCATGAACTCGTGGTACGCGCGCGTGTTCACGACCGCCTCGAGATCGTTCGGGTGCCCCGAGGGGATGGTTGTCGTGCGATAGATGCCTACATCGCAGGCAGGGATGTCCAGACCGAGGGAGGTGATGACGTTGATGTAGGTGCCCTGCCCGGAGCCACTGGTCAGCGGCGGCGCCGCACGCCCGAGGTCCGAGAAGATTCGATTGTTTACCACGGTGCTGCACGGACCCAGGCCATAGGCGACCAGGAGTTGCCCGTCGGGGAGCGCGGCAGGATGACCCACCTTGCCCATGAACGGGATGGGGTCGGCATAGGCCGGGGCATTCACAGGCATGTCCACGTTTCTGTTCGAGAAGCCGTCGCCATTCGTCGCCCAGTTCGTCAGGCGCGCGGCGTCCCGGGGCGCGAAGATATCGGCCCTCCGCTCGGCATCCTCCGGGGCGATGCCCTCCTGCCCCTCCGGTTCGGGCATGACTCCGATCACGACACCCAGGCCGTTGTTGTTGCCGCGGTAGTAGTCCGCGAACCAAACGCGCCCGTCCCCGGCCTGCGTGATGAAGTGCGCCGCATCGTGATCCTCTCCAAAGTAGCTCGGCTGGTGGTCGCCGCTGTGCTGCCCGTAGAAAGCGAAATTCAGCGATCCGTCTGGACGCTGCGTGAAGAGATGAAAGAGGTTGCCCAGGGTGGTGAATCTTCCAGGGGAACCGTTCGTGTGGCGAAAAGGAAGACCCGCGAGAACCTGCCACGAGGAGTACACGAGCCGCCCGTCCCGCAACGGAAAGGGATGCTGCTCCTGAGACAGGCTGTGGTGCGAAGCCAGATCCACGTTCCGCCCGTCCACGTCCATGGTCCAGATGCGCGTGCCGCGGGTCAGGCTGGTGGAGCCCCAAACGTTGGTCGTGAAGTTCCCGTCACGGGTCGAGGTAAAGGCGAGCCGCCCGTCGGCGAGAAACGCCGGCCCCGTGTCGAACTGCCCCTCGACATAGGGCAGCGGGGTTACCTCGCCGGTCGCGACATCAACCAGGTGTAGCTGGGCCTCGACGGAGTCGAGCCGCGCGCTCGGGATCTCTGCCGGGTTGACATCGGAAGCAAGGCCTTCGTCGGCGTCAGGGTCGAATACGCGCTGTCCCAGACGGAAGCGGGGGCGGCTCAGGGGACCCCGGAAGACCGTGAAAGCAACGGTGCGTCCATCGAACGACACGGCCGGATCCATGGCCGCACAGGAGTCCTCGTCCGTCGAGATGGAGGTGCAGTCGTACAGGGCACGCTCGCTGCCGTCGGTGGCGCGATACACCAGGTCGCAAGGCGCGCTGAACCCACCGAAGAAGTGGGTCACGTCGGGGAGCACGTCCGCACCGTCGATGCCACGGAACGTGCGCGATACGCGCCTGGAAGCCCCAGCAACGGTGACCGTCGCCGAAATCTCGAGGGGCGCGTCGCTCCGAGGGCAGCGCACATAGACGAGGGGTTGGCCCGAAGCGCGCGCGGAAATCCCGAGCGCAAACAACGCGAGGAGCACGAGCGGCGGGCGCATGCGCCTACTATGCGCAAACACGCGTCCGGTTACAAAACCGCCCTCCGGTTGCAGAGCACGCTCCCTACAAGAGCCGCTGGATGCCGTCGCCGCAGTGAAGGACGAAGTAGCGGACGAAGGTCTCGTTCTCCACGGGGACCTCATCCATTAGCGCGATCGCGCCGCTGTAGTGCCCCTGCGCCATCGCCGAGATGCACAGCTCCTCCGTTGCCAAGGCCCGCTGGCTCTTGGGGATGCGCATCCGCAGCTCGTCGGCCCGAGGCAGATCCCCCGCCTTGCCGAGGACCTTCACCACGACCTCCAGCTCGTCGCGGTTCCTGCCGGCTCTGTCAGCGAGGGTCTCGACAGCTCGCTCGTAGAGCGACTGTGTGGCCTCGCCATGGCGTCGCAGGGCGCGAAGGAGACGCCGCCAGTGCCACCAATCCCCCCGGTCCAGCACCTCCTCCGCAGCGATCGCGAGCGTCGGGTCGTCGGGACCGAGGGCCTCCGCCAAGACCACCCAATCGCCGATCCTCGGCATCGGCAGCCGAGTCAGGCGCTCGGTTTCACCGAGCAGCGGGAGGACCTGGCAGAGCGCCCACAACATCTTGTCGTTCGGCTCCAACTCGTAGGTGGAGGCGAAGGCCATGAACGCCTCGCGGTAAGGCTCCGGGTTCCGACGGGCAACCCAGACCATGAGGCACGCCTCCTCTGCCCTGTCGCCAGCTTTCCTCGCGGCGTCGAGGCGCTCCTGGACCATCGTCGCAACCGCCTCGGCGCCTCGCGCCCGCTCCACGGCGTCGACGATGCGCTCCTCCACCCGCGGAGACCAGCCCCCCAGAGGGAGCCAACCCCAGGCTCGCTCCGGCATGCCCCGCTCGATGAACAACTTTGCCAGCCCCTCATCCATACCCGCGCTCGACAGGTCCTTGCCGCTCTTGGCGAAACGAATGAGCGCGTCGATGGTTTCGAAAGCGCCAGCCTCCACGGCAATGTCGATGAACTCCCCGAGCGTTTTCCAGTCCAGCGTCATAGAGCCACAGAAGTCGATGACGGGGCGGAGCTCCTCCAGGGCCTTGTCGAAGTGACCGGCCATCGCGTAAGCCGCCGCAATGCTCGCGCGACGGCTGTCGAGGGACCGGTCCTCGGGCAGGTCGACGGCCCTCGATTCGAGGCGACCACGGGCGGCGGCCAACCAGAGCCGAGCCTCGAAATTGGAGTCCTTTGGGACAATGGTCCCTTCCAGTTTCTCGATCCAGGGGAGGGCCGCCTCCCGCGCGCCGTACCGGGCGAGGTACGCAGTAGCGTGCGCAATTGCGCAGTGGTTCCAGTCGTTCCACATATGCTCGAGGTAGCTCTCGGCCCGGTCGATCTCGCCTCGCACCACCGCCTGCACCGCGAGCTCGCCCAACCGGTCCAGCATCCAGCTCGGGTCTCGCCCGGCCAGGACGCGGGCCCGGATCGCCTCCTCCAGGTCGGCGAGGCTATGCGCGTTGTCCGCGAGGAAGACCGACTTCCTTTTCCGGGGAGCGCGCTTCTTGCTCTTGGAGAAGCGCTTGACGAGGGTGCTCCCCAACACCTTGGGCGCCTCCTTCACCGCCTGCTCCCAGCTCGTGTAGACGGGCACCTCGGCCCACGTCAGCGGATGGGTCGTGCGCCCGTCGACGACGAGATGGATCGCCTCGCTCGGATCCGAAGGCGACACCACCACCTGGCCGGCCACGACATAGCCCCACTGCTCCCCCACGGGGAAGGCCTGCAGCTTCCGCGGAAACTCCTCCGCCAGCGAATCCTCCGGAGGGAACGCGAAGAGCTCGCGGTCGGCCCGCACGGCGCCGGAGCTGTCGAGGAAGGTCAGCCGCTCCGTGCTGGCCGCCACGACGATGTCGTCGGCGCCGTAGAACACCCCCTGCCAGGGCCCATCTGAGAGCTCCGTGAGCTTCTGCGGCGCCCCGTCGATCTGCCAGATCTCGAGGCGACCGTCCTGCGTCAGCAGGGCTGCCTTCGACCCGTCCGGCGAGAAGGCGAAGCCAACGAGGTCCGCAGCCCCGGAAACGTAGCCTGTCGCAACCGCAGACGGAATCGTCGCCACGAGCTCCGAACCTTCGTAGATGCGGACCTGCGCACCGAGCGATGCGAGGCGCCGGCCGTCCTGCGCGAACACGTACGCCTTCGCCGTCGGCTCGGGCAAGGTCTGCGCTTCGCCGGTGGCGGTGTCCACCAGCAGCGGCTCCTCTCCCTGGGCGACGAGCCAGCGGCCACAGGGGCTGAGCGCCTTGCCCGCGAGGGGCCGGTGCCACAGCAGGTTGCTGCCGGGGTCGTAGCCGATGGCGTAGCACTCGTGGGTGTTGTACCCGACCACCACGTCGTCGTCGGTCCAGCGACACTCCCGGAACGGATCGAGCGCCCCTACGGAGCCGGCGTACTCGTCCTTGACGATCCGGGCCATCTTGTTCAGCGCAGCCGGCATACGCAGCCCTGGGACCTTGCGTTGGGGGATCCAAATGCCCCAGCAGGAAAGGAAGACCTCCCGACCGTTCGGCGAGAAACACCAGGCCGGAGGCCTGTCCCAACCATCGGTCAGGTCCTCGGCCGGCTTGGGCCGAGCGCGCGGATCGAAGGGGTTGGCGTAGGCGAAGGCGTTGGTGTGCATCGTGAAGCCGATGCGGGCACCGTCGCGCTGCCACTGGACGCACCGAGGTTCGTCCGGCCACCCAACGCCACCGCGGATCTTCTCGAGGACGTTGACCACCCGCCCGGTCGCCAGCTCCCAAAGGGCGAGGTTCCCTCCCGCCTCGTAGTCGTCGCCGCACCAGGTCCCTGTCGCCAGGTACCGTCCGTCGGGCGAGAGGGCGTAGGCGTCGAGGGGCGTGCTGTGCGGGGTGTTGCTGCGGATCCGTGCGCGTCCGGAGGCGAGGAGCCGCTGGGGGGTCCACTCGAACTCGGCGCCCTCGGCCGCTCCACCCCCGGCGAGTACCTCTTGCAGCTCCTGCTCCCCGTAGATGGGGATGCCGAGCTCCCTCGCCTTGGAGAGCTTGGATCCCGCCTTCTCTCCGGCGAAGAGGAGATCCGTCTTCGAGCTCACCGAGGTCTTGCAACTCGCCCCCAGGGCCTCCAGCTTCGCCATGGCCTCCTTCCGGCTCAGCTGGAACTTGCCCGTCAGCGCGACGTTCTTACCCCGCACGTCGATCATGCCTTGTCCTCCGACGATCGATTCCGGCGACGAGGATCCCCCTCTCGCCCGGACGATTCAAGACTGCCTACGCAGAACCGAACCCACCCCTTCCTCCACGGGGCAGACCGACTGATAGGCTCTGGCCCCATGCGGGATGTCTTGAATGAGCTCATCGCGATCCTCCGCCTCGAACGCATCGAAGAGAACATCTTTCGCGGCCAGAGCCAGAACCTCGGATGGGGGCGCGTCTTCGGAGGCCAGGTCCTCGGGCAAGCCCTGTCTGCGGCGGAGCAGACGGTCCCCGAGGGCCGCTCCGTCCACTCCCTGCACGGCTATTTCCTTCGGCCCGGCGACGCCGAACGCCCGATCGTCTACATCGTCGACCCGATCCGCGACGGCAAAAGCTTCACGACGCGGCGGGTGGTGGCGGTCCAAAACGGCGTGGCGATCTTCTCGCTCTCGGCCTCCTTCCAGATCGACGAGCCTGGCTTCGAGCACCAGCACGTGACGATGCCCGACGTGCCGGGCCCCGATGAGCTCCTGAGCGAGCGTGAGCTGGGTACGCGCTACATCGCCCGGCTGCCGGCCTCGGTGCTCGAAGCGATCCCACGCGCCATGCGCGAGCGCGTCGTGGCCGAACGGCCCATCGAAATGCGCCCGGTGGCGCCGGTCGATCCGCTGAACCCCGGCAAGCGCGTGCCCGTCAAGCAGGTGTGGTTTCGCGCGAACGGCACCCTGCCCGACCAACCTTCCCTTCACCAATACTTGCTGGCCTACGCCTCGGACTTCCACCTGCTGGGGACGGCGATGCTGCCCCACGGGGTCACCTGGCTGACGCCGGGCATGCAGGTCGCCAGCCTGGACCACGCGATGTGGTTTCATCGGCCCTTCCGCTTCGACGAGTGGCTGCTCTACGACATGGACTCGCCCTCGGCGCAGGGCGCGCGGGGCCTGGCGCGGGGGCGCTGGCTTACCCGCGACGGGACGCTCGTGGCGACGACGGCGCAAGAAGGCTTGATGCGCCGGCGCTCCTCTCCGATGGCGGGTTGACGCCAAGGCCGCATGCCGGGGTCCCCTGCCCGGCGAGCGGCCGCAGAGTCCGGCCTCGGAGCGAGCGGCCGAGCAGACGGATGCGCGCCCGCTCCTGGCTCATGAGGCCTGGCGAGGAATGTCGCATGGTTCACGGCGAAGCTCGCGCTCGTAACCCTCCACGCCCGGCGTGCGTGACATGCCCCACGAAGTGTGGCGCGAAACCTGCGAGCCGTCAGCGGCCTGACGAGGAAGCCAGCGCCTCGTCGATGGCGCCGCAGACACCCCGCAACTGCGCCCGCTGACCGGCCAAGTCCTCGGCGGTCGTCAGCCGCAACGCACCGCCGAGGCGACGCACCTCCGCCGCCGAGGTATCCCCCAGGCGCTCCATGGCGTGCTCCAGGTGTCCCTCGGCGATACCGAAGTTGCGGTCGTCGAGGGCTTCGAGGGCCCGCGCGCAGTCGACCCTCGCTTCGAGCAAGGCGACGCGCCTCCCGAGAGCCGCGCGCTCGGCCTGCGCCCGCTGCATCTCCTGCTCGAGCTCCGCCCGCGCCGCCTCCGCGCGGTCGGCCCGGGCTCCTTCGACCTTGGTGCCGTACCACCACCCGACGAAGAACAACGACGCAGCGAGCGTGAGCACGAACACCGCTCCGATGAGGATGCGCTTGTTGCGAGACTTCATGGGCTCCCCTTGGGTGACTCGCCGCGGTTCACGACTCGCCGCGGTCGAGGAAGGACAGGTCCGCCAGAGACGCCTTGAGCACGACGCTATCGCCGACGCCTGCCACGGAGCTGACGCCGATCTTGACCGTTGGGGTCCCAAACATCGGCTTGGCAAGCTTCAGTGGCTCGAGCACGTGGCGGTCGAGGTGCACGGCGAGAGCCACGACCGCCCAGGACTCCGTGTCGATGTCGAAGCCGTCGACCTCACCCAGAGTCGTACCGTCCTGGGTGACGACGCGTAGACCCAGGAGCTTCTTGTGACCGCGGACCATGGGTTCGGAGTGCCACCGGTGGCGCCCGGTTTCAACGCAAAAGCCCATGGCCCGCCCCTCCACCAGCCACGGGTCTCCGCCGCCTTGCGCTTGGGCCCCCGATCCCGGAGCCTCCGTCCCGACGTCCATGGCCGCCAAGCTCACGCTCATCGCCCTCTTCGTGTTCCTCAACGGATGGTTCGTCGCGGCCGAGTTCGCGCTGGTCAAGACCCGCGTCAGCCGCGTCCGCACCCTCGCCGACCAGGGCGACAAGCGGGGCCAGCGCCTGATGGCGATCCTCGAGGAGCTCGACCTCTACCTCTCGGCGTGCCAGCTCGGCATCACCATCGCCAGCCTCGTCCTCGGTTGGCTGGCCGAACCGGCCTTCGCAGCCCTCCTCGAGTCCGCCGTCGTGAGCCTGGGATGGGCCGAGGCGGGCAACCCGGTCGTCCACCTCGTGGCGTTCGGCGTGGGGCTCACGGTGGTGACCATCCTGCACATGGTCCTCGGTGAGCAAGCACCGAAGGTCTGGGCCATCGACGCCGCCGAGCGCGCCGCCCTGCGGATGGCGCTCCCGCTCCGCCTCTACACCGCCGTCTTCAAGCCGCTCATCGTCCTCGTCAACAGCATGAGCAACGCCCTGCTGCGGGTGATGGGCATCCGCGGCGGGCACGGCGAGCACGACACGGACGTGCGCGAGCTCAAGGCCATCATCGGGGCTGCCGCGAGCGCCGGCAACATCTCCGGTGGCCAACGCATCTTCGCCGAGAACATCCTGGACATGGTCGAGCTCGAGGTGCGCCACATCATGGTGCCCCGCACCGAGGTCGCGTTCCTGGACAGCCGTGCCCCCCTCGATGAAAACCTCGCCCGACTCAAGGCCAAGGGGCACTCGCGCTGGCCCCTGTGCGACGGCGACCTCGACTCCATCCGGGGCATCGTGCTGGTGCGCGACGTCCTCGAACACTTGCTCGAAGCCCCAACGGAAAAGCTCGACCTCGTGGCGATCGCCCGACCGCCGTTGATGGTGCCGGACACCCAACCCCTCTCCCGCTTCATCGTCGAGTGCCAGCAGACCGGCCAGCAGTGCGCCATGGTGCTCGACGAGCATGGGACCGTGGTCGGCATGGCCTTCCTCGAAGACGCCCTCGAAGAGATCGTCGGCCCACTGCACGACGAGCGCGATGTGGCCCGCAAGCCCTACGAACGCAGCGAGGATGGGACCCTCGAGATGGAAGGATCCCTCGATCTGCCCGAAGCGAGCGACGTGCTCGGCGTCGACATCGACGACGTCGCCGACACCATCGGGGGCTTCATCATCCATGAGCTGGGCCGCCTGCCGCGCCGGGGGGATAGCGTCGTCGTCGGGGAGCGATACACGGCGACCGTGCTGCGCACCGGCAAGCAGCGCCGCATCGAGCGGCTCCGCTTCGAACCGATCAAGCCGTCCGAAACGGACGAGGACTGAGTCAGCGAAGCCATGCCCCGGTCAGCGCAGCAAGACCGGCAGCCAGCGCGGCGGTGAGCGGGATCGCGATCCCCCAGCCGGCAGCCATACGACGAACGACCCGCAGATCGAGGGCGCCGAGGCCGCGCCCCAATCCCACCCCCACGACGGCACCAAGGAGCGTGGAGGTTGCGCTCACCGAGAGCCCCAGGGCGCTGGCTCCCGCAAGAACGAAGGCGGCGGCGAGCTCGGCGGCGAAGCCCCGCGAGGGCGTCAGCTCCCGCAGCTCACGCCCGAGGCTCTCCAACGATCGCAGGCCGAAGGTCGACAGCCCCAGAGCGATCCCGAACCCTGCGATGAGCAGGAGGTTCGTAGGCACCACGAACGGACCGTGGGCATCGAAGCCTCCATGCCCTCGGACGAGCCCGAAGATCGCGCTCATCGGTCCCACCGCGTTCGCCGCGTCGTTGCTTCCGTGAGCGAAGGCGAGGAAAGAAGCGGTGGGCCATTGAAGCCATGCGAAGGCGGCCTCCGCCCGCTCCGTGTCCCCACCGTCGCCCTCGACGGACCGTCGGATGAGGAGCCCGATCCCGAGCGCCCCGAGGGCACCGACGGCGACGGCGGCAGCGCCCGTGGCCGTGGAACCCACGAGGGGCGTCGTCCGCGCCCCTCCTTCGAGGGCCGTCCAGGTCAGCGCACCAAGAACAGCCCAGGTGAGCAGCGGCCCAAACCACAGGAGGCGGCGGGCCGCCCCGGGCGCGCGGAGGACCCGGAGGCTGAGCCCCACGAAGACCGCGTAGCCGGCGAGGAGCGCCAACACAGGAGCGACGAGCCACCCCCCCAGGACCGACGCGACGACGCCCCACTCGACGCCCGCAGCCCCTCCGACCCACAGGCCCACCCCAACGACCGCACCGACCACCGCATGGGTGCTCGAAACAGGCCAGTCGATGGCCGCGAAGGTGTGCAGGGAGACGAGCGCCGCCACCAGAGCGGCGACGGCCGCGGCGGCCAGGACCACCGGAGGCTCGCCCGCCTCCACGAGGGGCGCCAACCGCACCGCCACCGTTTCGTTGACAGCACCTCCCGCTCGCAGCGCCCCCAGGAGCTCGAAACCGACGGCGACGACAAGCCCCTGACGCAAGCTCAGCGCGCCGCTTCCGACGGAGATCCCCAGAACGTTGGCGCCGTCGCGCACACCGATGAACCAGGCCATGTGCAGCCCGGCCACGGCCCCGACGGCCAGAACGATGGTGACGGCATCCACGAAGTCCCCACGGGACCTCTAGCGCATCGGGGCTGCCCGGCGAAGGGCGACTCGGCGCCCGGTCCGGCTCAGCGCGCCACGAAGAGCCGGAACTGATCGCCCATGTTCTCGGCGTGGTTGGCCATGTCGCCGAGCTTGTTGAGCACCTTGGTCCACATGAACAGCGCCACCGGACTGATGGACTCCTCGGACGAGAAGAGCGCCTTGGCGCACTGGTCCTGCAGCTTGTCCGCCTCGTGCTCGCGCCGGCCGAGCTCCTGCACGAGGGCGAGGGCGTCGGTGGCGGCGCTCCCACCGAAGCCAGCCTTCGCGAGGGGCTCCAACGTAGCGACGAGCTGCTCGCTCGTGTCGAGGGTGGCCATGACCCGCCGCACGAACTCGTCGAGGCCGTCCTTCATTCGCGCCGGAACGCTCAGCGGGCGCAACGTCAGCAGCACCCCGACGTCCTCGGCACAGTCGGCGATGGCATCGATCTCGCTGATGAGCTTCAAGGCATCGCGCCGGTCGACCGGCAGCAGCAGACGGGCCGGCAGCTCGGCGCGCGCCTCGTTCTTCAGCGCATCGGCAGCCCCTTCGAGGATGCTCGTCTCCTTGGCGAGGCGCGCGACCCCAGCTTGATCCTCCGCCTGAAGCCGCTCGATGAGCTCCGGGACTTTGTCGGCGCACGCACGCACGGCTCCCATGAGCTCGGCCACGCGCGGCAGCGGGCTCTTGACCAGGAGGCGGGCGAGAGGGTTGCGCATGGGACCGCCGCCGCCGGATCAGCTGAAGACGTAAACGAGCTGCAGAACACCGGCGACGAAGCCCAGCGCCGCGCCGGCGAGGATCAGCTTCCACTCGTCCTGCTGGAAGGCCGGGCGGAGCACACCCTCGAACTCGTCCGGGGGCAGCTGCTCCATCCGCTCGTGGAGCTCCGTTTGGATGTCCACGGACTTGCCGGCGAAGGTGTGGAGCAGCCCGCCCTCCTTGGGAAGCTCTTCGCGGATGCGCTGTAGGAGCTCGGCGCGCAGCGGCTCCCGGTCCGCCTCGGGGACGAGCATCGCGGCCATCGGGTGCTGCAGATACTTGTCGATGACCTCGTTGACCCGAGCCTCGACGATCGCGAAGATCTTCTTGACCGTCGGCCCCGTCGTGATCGTCTTGGTGATGTTGTCGGCGTTCAGGACGCGCCCGGCGGTCAGCTTGGCGAACTCGCGGGAGACCTCCCGTTGCCGCTTGTGGAAGACCCCCTGGAGAACGAAGGGGCCGATCTTCCTCGGCTCCTTCGGGTGGAAGATCAACTTCAGGGCGACCCAGTTGGTCGCGTAGCCGACGAAGAAGCCCGCGGCGGGCAGCACGTAGTCGGCCGGGTAGTACATCCAGACGACCATCTGGACGAGCCCGAAGAGGAACCCGAACCAGATCCCCGAGTTCTCGATGAATCGGAACTCCGCGCTGCCGACCTGGAGGAACATCAAGCTCATCAGCTCCTTGTCCTCCTCGACAGCGTCGATGACGACCTGCTCCAAATCGAGGATCTCCGTGATGTTGGCGCTGAAGTCGTCGGTGATCTTGATCACCAGGTCCCGGACCTCCTTGGCGATGTTCTCGCGCACCTGGTTCTGCATGAACTCGCCGGCGTTCTCCCAAAGCTGAGGAGCGCGCTTGGTGATCTCCTCGACGACCTGCTCGGTGATCTCCGCGACGACTCCGTCGAGCTCCTTGGCGAACTCCTCGCCCTTGAAACTGGCGAAGAGCTCTTCGAGGGTCAGCAGCTTCGTCAAGATGAGCTGCGTCGACATCTTGGCGAGCCGCCGAGCGTTGGCGGGGACGATCCCCTGCCAGCCGAAGGGCTTCACGCCGACGAACTCCGTCGGATAGAACATCATCTTGATGGCGATGACGTTCGTGAACCAACCAACGAACGCGCTGAACAGCGGGATGAGCAGGACGAGGGGATCCGCCGCGATGCGCTCGATGAAGTCCACGGGTCACCTTTCGTGCGATGGGCCCGCCGCGAAGTCAAGAGGCGACGCGCGCCCCCCACCGGGGACCCACCGGCTCCGCCGCCGAGCACCGCTCCGCTCCCGGGCTCCCGCGCCATGGCGTACCATCCGGCGGCCATGAGCCCCGTCTCGGTCTTCCTCCTGTGCATCGCCGCGATCTTCCTCATCGGGATCATCGGCGAGCTTGTCTTCGCCCGCACGGGCATCCCGGACGTCCTCTGGCTCATCGTCGTCGGCATCCTCCTCGTCCCCGTGGCCGGCCTGGTCCCCCAAAGCAGCCTCGTCGCCGCCGCGCCCTACTTCGGCGCGCTGACGCTCGTCGTGGTGCTCTTCGACGGCGGCAGCGAGCTCAAGCTGAGCGAGCTCTCCCACGCCGCCGGTCGGGGAACTGTGCTGGCGGTCCTGGGCTTCCTGCTCGCGGTGCTCTTCACCGCGGGCGCGGCCATGCTCGCGGTGCGCGTTGGGCTACTGCCGGACTCGTGGTCCTGGATGCACGCGGTCCTGCTCGGCACCATCGTCGGCGGCTCCAGCTCGGTGGTGATCATGCCCGCCCTGCGCAAGGCCGGGCTATCGCCTCGCATCTCGAACCTCGTCAACCTCGAGTCGGCGCTGACCGACGTCTTGTCGGTCGTGAGCACCGGGGCCGTCATCCAGCTCATCGTCGCCCGCGACGGCTCCCCTCACGGGCCCGGCGCCGCCGCCCTCACGCTCCTGCGCTCCTTCGGCGTCGGTGTGGTCGTCGGCGGGGTGAGCGGAGTGCTCGCGGTGCTCGTCCTTCGCAAGCTGAGGCGCAGCGAGTACGCCTACCCGCTCACGCTCGGTGCGTTGCTCATCCTCTACGTCCTCATCGACGAGCTCGGCGGCAGCGCGGCCCTGGGCATCCTCACGGCGGCGGTGGTGCTCGGCAACGCCCCCACCCTCTCGAAGGCCATCGGCCTGGTGAAAACAGC